>OMQZ01000185.1 GCA_900313355.1 uncultured Rhodospirillaceae bacterium | reverse complement strand
TTTTATTAAAACGTATGGTTGCCAGATGAATGTGTATGATTCACACAGAATGGCGATGATGCTTGAAGAGATGGGCTATCAAAAAGCGACAAGTCAGCAAGAAGCTGATTTGGTTTTGTTTAATACGTGCCATATCAGAGAAAAAGCCGCCGAAAAATTGTTTTCGGATTTGGGAAGAGCGCTTTTGATTAAAAATGAGCGTGAGGAAAAAGGTTTAAGAACAATTATCGGTGTGGCCGGGTGTGTGGTTCAGGCCGAAGATGAGCAAATCTTAAAACGCGCACCGTATGTCGATTTTGCATTAGGGCCTTTGACATATCACAGATTACCTGAAATATTAAAACAGATTAAATACAAAAAAGAATCGGGTTTTGTGGATACGGAATTTCCTGCAGAGTCGAAGTTTGACTTTTTGCCGGAAAATAAGGCTGAGGGCGGTTGTTCGTTTTTGGCTATTCAAGAGGGATGTAACAATTTTTGCACCTATTGTGTCGTTCCTTATACAAGAGGGGTTGAATATTCAAGGCCTGTCGAAGATGTGATTGATGAGGCTAAGAAGTTAATTGAAACAGGAACGCTTGAAATCAATCTTTTAGGGCAAAATGTTAATTCATATCACGGCGAAGATAAAAACGGCAAGGAGCGCAATTTGGCATATTTGCTTAATCGTATGGCCGAATTGGATGGACTAAAGAGGTTGAGATATACGACCTCATATCCGGCTGATGTTGATGAGGATTTGATTAAGTGTCATCGTGATATTAAGATTTTGATGCCGTATCTGCATTTGCCGGTTCAATCAGGGTCGAATCGAATCTTAAAGGCGATGAACAGACGACACACGCGTGAGACCTATATTGAAGTTGTTTCAAAACTCAAAGAAGCGAATCCGAAGCTTGAGATGTCGTCGGATTTTATTGTCGGTTTTCCGGGTGAAACAGATGACGATTTTCAAAAAACACTCGATTTGGTTGATCAAATCAAATATATTCAAGCGTTTTCGTTTAAATACAGCAAGCGTCCGGGAACACCGGCCGCAACTATGGAAAATCAGGTTTCGGAAAAAGTTAAAAAAGAGCGGCTTGATGTTTTGCAGACTAAACTTTTTGAGCTTCAAGATGAATTTAATCAAAAGTGCGTTGGGCAGACCTTTGATGTCTTGTTTGAACAAAAAGGCAGACATAAGGGACAGCTTATCGGGCGCACACCTTATATGCAAAATGTGCACGCAATGGCAAAAGATGAAATGATGGGAAAAATTTGTAAACTGAAAATTTTAGAGGCAACAACAAATTCTTTAACAGGAAAGGTTATTTAAATTATGGCTGAAATTAATTTCGAATTATATAATAATCAACTTATTCAAAAATTAGTCGGTGTTTCAGATGCAAACTTAAAATTGATCGAGAAAACACTCGGTGTTGAGATTTTAAGTTTTGGCAATCAAATCACGATTAAAGGCGGACCGAAAGAAATTGATGAGGCCAAAGCGGCTATCATGGTTTTATATGATAAAGTCAGCAAGAGCATTGATGTCGGGGAAGAGGAAGTTAAGGCAGCCATTCGTATGTGCGGCAGCGGTGCAAATGAGGCAGATGTTCAAAACTTTAATGAGATGGTTTTAAAAACCAAAAAACGTTATATTTATCCGAGGTCGGCAACACAAGCAAAATATATTGATGCGATGCTTAAAAATGAGCTTGTGTTCGGATTGGGCCCTGCCGGTACGGGTAAGACATATTTGGCGGTGGCGCTGGCTGTTTCGATGATGCTTGAAGGGGCTGTTGATAAAATCATCTTATCTCGTCCTGCGGTTGAGGCCGGCGAAAATTTGGGCTTTTTACCGGGGGATTTGAAAGAAAAAGTAGATCCCTATTTAAGGCCTTTGTATGATGCGCTTTATGAGATGTTGCCGGCTGAAACAGTCGATAAAAAGCTCTCAATCGGCGAAATTGAGATTGCACCGCTTGCGTTTATGCGCGGACGTACACTTTCAAATGCTTTTGTGATTTTAGATGAAGCGCAGAATACAACTCCGATGCAAATGAAGATGTTTTTGACGCGTTTGGGTGAAAACTCACGCATGGTTGTTAACGGCGATTTGAGTCAGGTCGATTTGCCCAGAGGGGTTGTTTCTGGTTTAAGAGATGCGCTTGATACATTAAAAAAGGTTGATAACATCACCTCTGTCAGCTTTACATCTGCTGATGTCGTTCGTCACGGATTGGTTGCAAAAATCGTTCAGGCATACGAAGAGAGGAGCAAGCATCTAAACCAGATTTATGAGGAAAAAACAAAGCATCTGTATGAAGAAGAAAATGCTTAAATTTGAGGTTTTTCTTGATGTCGAAGATGAAAGGTGGAAAAAAGCTATTGACCACCTTGAAGAGCTTGTCGAACAGGTTAAAAAATCTGTGATTGATGTTGTTTATGACGATGTTGATTTTTTGAAAAAAGATAAGAATTTTTCAATCAATTTGGCATTGAGCAATGACGTGGAAGTTCATCGCTTAAATAAAGAATTCAGAGGGGTCGATAAGCCGACGAATGTTCTTTCGTTTGCAAATGTTGATGACGCATTTTTTGAGCAAATGTTGAACCAAGAAACAGATATCGAACTCGGTGATGTGATTGTGGCTTTTGAGACAATGAAACAACAGGCTCAAGAAATCGATGTTTCTTTTCAAGATCATTTTTGCCACTTATGGGTGCACGGAATGCTTCATGTTTTAGGTTATGACCACATCAAAGAAAATGAGCGGGCAGAGATGGAGGCAAAAGAAACGGAAATATTAGCAAAGCTTAATATTGAAAACCCTTATCAGGAATAGTTCAAATGTTTAAATTGGGGCAGATCAAACATCAAAAAACGGCACTTTTTTTTAGTGGCGTTTTAGCCTCAACAGGTTTTGCGCCTCTTTATGGGGTGCCCGTTTTTATGGCTTGTTTGTGTTTTTGTTTTTTTCTTTTGGATCAGGTAAGAACATATAAACAATCTGCCCTTGAAGGTTATTTGTTCGGTTTTGGATTTTTCAGTGCCGGTTTTTATTGGATTGCAAATGCGCTTTTAATTGATGCGGCAACTTTCGGTTGGCTTTATCCGATTACGCTTTTGGCAACGGGGGCGTGCTTTGGTGTGTTTTTTGTTTTGCCCTTTATGGCGTGGCATTTTTTCAAAGATCAAAATGTTTTTTGCAAAGTGTTGGCTTTTTCTTGTGTGATGGTTTTGATGGAATATTTGCGCAGCTTTTTGTTTAGCGGGTTTCCATGGAATATGATCGGGTCAATGTTTGGCTTTTCAGAGGTTTTGATTCAGACGGCCTCGCTTTTCGGGACATATGGTTTGAGCTTTTTGCTGCTTGTTTTGACGGGGGCGATATATGCTCTTTTTGAAAAAAAATATAAAGCTTCTTTTTTTATT
>OMQZ01000141.1 GCA_900313355.1 uncultured Rhodospirillaceae bacterium | reverse complement strand
TATAAAAAAGCCCTTGCGATTTTCATCGCAAGAGCAGAAGCACGAAACCCTACTCGGTCGCAAAAAAAGCTGCTAACTGCGCGTAGGTAAACGAATCGGAGAGATGGTAGAGATGGCCGTACTTGAGAAGTTTTCTTCCCGTAGCTACTTCCAACAGTTCCACCAAATCCTCCAAAAAAGGTCTGTTGAGAATATCGCCGATTGTTCCTTCTTTGAAGCACTCCACAGGCAATCCGGACGCCTGAGAGAAAGCACAAAGAATGTCGTCTGTCGTATAGCGTCCGATCAAATCGGAAATCCACTGCCCGATGGTAGGCTTGTAGAAAACGCACTTGTGAGGCACCAAATCAAAACGTTTCCTCAGTATCACTTCAATCTGACGCTTCAACGACAAATCAACATCTTTGCAAGCGTCGAGGGATTCCACGAACTCCACGTACTTTTTCTCATCCCAAATCTGCTTTGCTTCAGCGACAATCGGCTCCAACTTGGCCATTTTCTGGCCGACATACTTAATAATTAGTTTTTTCTTCATAATAGTATAAAATTAGGAATAATTATAATCAAGTGAGATCAAGGCTACCACCTTGAAATTAAAAATCAAGAATATTTTTTTGAGTTTGGAAAACTTTATAAAATCAGCACTTAATCATCGCCGATACGTAAAGCTTCAATAAAAGCGGATTGAGGAACTTCAACTTTGCCGAACTGGCGCATACGCTGTTTACCTTTTTTTTGTTTATCAAGAAGCTTACGCTTACGCGTCACGTCACCGCCATAACACTTTGCCGTAACATCTTTGCGCAAAGCTGAAATTGTCTCACGTGCAACAGTACGACCGCCGATAGCTGCCTGTATCGGAATTTTAAATAAGTGTCTCGGAATTAAATCTTTCAAACGTTCACAAATTTGACGCCCCCTTGCCTCTGCCTCTGTCCTGTGGCATAAAAACGCAAGCGCATCAACAGGTTCTTCATTAATCAGAATCTGAACCTTAACCAAATCAGATTCCTGATAGCCTGTCAGTTCATAATCAAAGCTGGCATACCCGCTTGTAATAGATTTCAGCCTGTCGTAAAAATCAAAAACAATTTCATTTAAAGGAATATTATAAACAACCATCGCACGGCTCCCCACATAAGTCAGCTCGACTTGCTCACCTCTGCGTTCCGTACAAAGTTTTAAGACTGCGCCTAAATAATTATCCGGCACCAAAATCGTTGCGCGAACCATCGGCTCTTCAATAGAACGCACGGTTGATAGGTCAGGCATATCTGCCGGATTATGAAGCATTATATCAGATCCATCTGAAAGATGAATCTTATAAGCAACCGATGGAGCCGTTGTAATAATATCCAAATCAAACTCTCGCCCGATTCGTTCTTCTATAATTTCCATATGAAGAAGTCCTAAAAATCCGCAACGAAAGCCAAGACCTAAAGCTTCTGAATTTTCGTTTGTATAATCAATACTTGCATCATTTAATTTGAGCTTTGCGAGCGCATCTTTGAGCGCTTCATATTGGCTTGAATCTGTCGGAAATATAGAACAAAAAACAACCGGAACGGAAGGCTTAAAACCATCCAAGGCTTTATCACACGGGTTTTTGTTATCTGTTATTGTATCCCCAACGCTCGTATCGCTAACCGATTTAATGCTTGCCGTAATAAAGCCGACCTCTCCCGGATAAAGCGCATCAATATCTTGCATTTTAGGTGTAAAAATACCCACCTTATCAACTTGATAGACAGCGCCGTTTGACATCATTCTGATATTTGTTTTTTTCCTTAAAACACCATCATGAATACGAACCAAAATAACAACACCAAGATATGAATCATACCAGCTGTCAATCAACAAAGCTTTTAACGGCGCGTTTTCATCTCCATTCGGAGCCGGCAACCGCTCAACAATCGCTTCTAGAAGCTCAGGAACGCCTAAGCCGGTTTTTCCTGATGTTTCAATGGCATTCGAGGCATCAAGACCGATAACGTCTTCTATTTGCTGTTTAACTTTCTCGCTATCAGCCGAAGGCAAATCAACCTTGTTTAAAACAGGCAAAATCTCATGATTATTGTCAATTGCCAAATAGACATTAGCAAGTGTTTGAGCTTCGACACCCTGTGTTGCATCCACCACCAAAACGCTCCCCTCACAAGAAGCAAGCGAACGTGAAACTTCATATGAAAAGTCAACATGTCCGGGAGTATCCATCAAATTGAGCTGATAAGTTTTTCCGTCTTTGGCCTTATAATTTAAACGAACGGTTTGCGCTTTAATGGTAATTCCGCGTTCTTTTTCGATATCCATAGAATCTAAAACCTGCTCTGTCATCTCGCGCGCGGATAATCCGCCGCAATATTCAATCATACGATCTGCAAGAGTAGATTTTCCATGGTCTATATGCGCAATAATCGCAAAATTTCGTATCAAACTCAAATCTGTCATTTGTTTTTATTCCCTGTAATATGGGCTATTGATAAATTATTTTTTTACTTTATGCAATATAATATTGAAAAAAATTAGAAAATATGTTTTAATAAAGGCAAAACATAAAACGGAGTAAAAAATTATGAAAAAAATGATTGATGTTGATTTTGGCTCAACACGCTATGATGAGTTGGTCGAACTGAGATATAAAGTCCTTTTGGAACCTCTCGGATTAAAATTTTTGGATTCATTCAGAGATAAAGAAATTTCATATCTTCATATCGGATGTATTGAAAGTTTGGATGATAAGCTCATCGGCGGGCTGATTTTAGCTCCCGTCAATGATCACGAAATCCGTTTAATGCAGGTTGCTGTTGATCCTGTCCATCAAGGTGAAGGCGTTGGTCGGGCTTTGGTTGAATATGCCATCAAACGCTCCAAAGAAGCCGGATATACCAAAATTGTAATGCACGCCATGTTGTCCGTCGTTGCGTTTTATGAAAAACTTGGTTTTAAACAAGAAGGCAGCGTTTTTGAAGAACAAGGCATCACTTTTGCAAAAATGGTGAAAAAGATATAGGAGACAAACAAATGCCGACCGACAAAGAAATTTTTGAAACCTATGCTCTCAAACGTTTAACGGAAGGCAATCCGATGCTTAACGATTTTCCGTCCCAAGCATCAGAATCTTTACTTTATCTTTCCAAAATCAGCGGCGTTGACCTTCTACCTGCCAATGAAACCTATCTCAAAAGAGAAACGGATCAATTCGGTGAAACCCAAAAATACTACGTCGAAAACATCACAGAAGATGAACTGATTACCAGACGTGCCGAAAACATTGAAAGGATGACGGCAAATCTTTCAACTGCTCTTGCAAAAAAAATTAAACGCTTTGAAGAATTCACGAAATATCTGAATAATCCGAAGTTATCAACAGCTCCTCAAATATACGATAGTCTCAAAAAAGCCTCAAAAATGTTTCAATCTGACGGCAGAGAACAATCTAAAATTAAAATTCTGCTCAATAAAGAAGCATCTAAATTTAAATCCCTTGCAAAAACGCAGCAAAAGAAAACCAACCCGCCGACAAAAAAAGAACTGTTGCGTAAAACTTTCTATGATACTCTTCAAAATATACATAAGCCTCAGTCCGTAAAAGACAAATTTGATAAATATGTCATTCTTTGGGGTTCCGCGCCTTATGCCAATCCTCAAGATTTAATGGGGTTTGCCTATGAAATCCCCTTCCAAACCACCACTGACTTAAAAAAACGTTTTACAACGGAATTAAGACGCGATATCACTGAAAAGCTTTATCATTTGTCTGCGCATTTCTGCTCGCGCGATAAAGTGGAAGGTTTCTATAAAAAATTGAAACAATATGATAAAGCTTGTTCTCATTTCAGCACAATCAATGAAAGAGGAGAAAAAAGGCTTTTGGGCAAAAAGGGCGCATTTGAAAAAGGCGGGTTATATGGTCCGGACAGTATATTTGTCGTCTCAAACGAAAAACAAAAAAAACAATCCGGTCCTTCTTTGTTCTCTGACAAAGATTTTGAATATTAAAAAAAGACGGGCTTTCCCGTCTTTTTTTTCACAAGAGATATGATTAATGGCACTGTGTTTCTTCAACGGTTTGTTCTGCCGTAAATGTCAACGTTTTGTCTTCATCACCGCTCAAACTAATCTGCCATTCATATTCTGAACTGTTTTTTTCAGAAATTTGACCGGCAATATTTTCCTGAACAATTTTCGTATTTGACCTTAGCCCTTGTTTAAAGACAATTTCAGCTGCCTTTGGTCCGCCATTGTGGAAATCAACAACAACATCATAGGCTCGAACTATTTTATAACGTGGACATCTTCCAGTAACCGCATCTTTAATAATTTCTTCCGAAACTTTGCGAATGTTATCAACCTTACCGTCAACAAAAACATCAAACATCTTACCGATAGCCAATTCCATTTTTTCACCTTTAGCCACATGTCCGATTGAATTTTCGCCGATAAATTGCATATTTCCTTTAGAATCATTTTCATAAAAACGGAAAACACCTTGCGGTAACGGAACGCCTAGATTTGAATCTTCATCATTTTTGATAACATAATAAACCAAAGGATGAACTTTTTCAAATTCCGCCTTATAGTCTCCACTCAAATAAAGACGAGAATAAACCCTGCCCTCTTTATGATATTTTACTTTATTTTGTTCAATCAATGCCAACTGTTTTGTTTGCTTATCCAAAATGGTTGTCCTATTCGGAAGTGTATATAATTGATATGAACTGAAGCTTTCTTGTTCCGGCATGGCTTCTCCCATACTGTTAAGAGAATCTGCCGCAAAATCCGCAGACTTCATCATCACAGCGCCGCGTACCAAGCTCGGTGTTTGAACTTCATTAACATCACCGGCAATAAGTTGAACTTTCGCATTTTCATACGAAACACCTGATTGATTGTTAATGCTTACCCAACCTGCTAAATCAAGCGTGTTTTCATCTTTAACACTCGCAACATAATTTGTATTCCAGGAAATACCGTTCGTCAAATAAGCAAGCAAAATATTTTTAAGCCCTGCCTGCACACTGGAGATTTTCGCCGCCAAAATCGGTTTTTGGCTCAAGCCTGCGGGAAGCTGATCAAAAACAAGCCTGCCGTCAAATTCTGTTTCGATTCCGTAATCAAATTGCAAAACGGGAACCCCGCCCTGAAAACTGATTAATCTGGCTTTATCAAAGATTTGAGAACCTGTCGTCGGATTTGTGCGAACTGTTTGGACAACCTGTCCGACTGATTTTTCGACAATATTGTAAGGTGTGAGCAACGCATAATCATAATTTTGTTCGATAACATGGATATCATCACCCAAAATAATCACGCTCGTCGGCTTAATTTTTGAAGCCACGCCCTCTAAAGAAACTTGATTAACACCCTCTTCAAAATTCACACGGCGAAAATCTTTAACAAGAGCCAAATCATTATTGTAAATACTGATTTCTAAATTTTGGGCAAGTGATTTTTGGACCTCCTGAGCCCGTACATTAAGCGTAAAAGCGCAAACGCATAACATTAAAACAGTTTTTAAACGCATCTTTAATCTCCTATTCTTCTTCATATCCGATAGCTTGTGATACAATCACGCGCTCTCCGTCAGGCAAATTCAAAGCCTTTGCGACTGCTTCTTTATCAAAAAGCGCACGAACCACACAACCTAAATTATTTGTTGCCGTATAAAGTTCAACGTTTTGATACGCCGACCCTGCATGCATAATCGCATAATTGTTATCAGCCGTTGAACCGACATAAATCAAAACCAACGGCACATTAGCCATAAAGGGCTGTGTCTGAAACATATCAAGCAAGCTGTTATCTAAAACTTTTGTTAAAACATTAGCTTCCGCATCATATAAAAAAGTGCCTTCCGGCTCGGTTACATAAACCGATAAGTCTTTTTCATTTCTGGCAGTCGGAATTGTTCGACGCCCGTCTTCGCGATTAACACCATAGGCCACCCATAAAATATTGCTCAGTGTTTGCCGATCTATCTG
>OMQZ01000140.1 GCA_900313355.1 uncultured Rhodospirillaceae bacterium | reverse complement strand
TAGGTTAAAGCACTTTCGCTGTCCGTAATCAAAATAATGGCAATGCTGATTGTCACCGATGTTAAAAAAAGCGTCAGTCCTAAAAACAAAAGCGAATGATGCGGAAACGCAAAAAGAAGCAAAACGCTGATAGCCATTGCAATAAGCGAATAAACCAAATTAAGCAGCATTTTTTCAAGCTGTTTATCCGGTCGATACAATGACTCTTTTTTAAGCATCAACAGTTCCTTTTAAGTTGTCAAATCAGGCTTGTTCTTTCCTGTACGTTTTTCGATTTGAGCCAAAATCATGGCAACGCCGAGGAGCTTTTCAAGCTCTTGGCGCGGATCTTTATCAAAGTCTGTTTTATCATACGATTCGATATAAACGCGAAGCGTTGCGCCGTTTGTGCCTGTTCCGGAAAGTCTGAAACAAATTCGGGCTCCGTCTTCAAAATAGACAAGAAGACCGTTTTTGGTTGTTTGTCCGTCAACAGGATCCTGATAAACAAAAGGATGAGCACGGCTGACTTTATAACCGTCAAAAATTTTTCCTTCAAAAGAAGGCAGCCTTGATTCCAAATCAGCCATCAACGCATCAGCAACAGAAGTATCAATGCCGTCAAAGTCAAATCTTAAATAATATGTTCTGCCGTATTTTTTCCAAAAATCACGCGTGATTTGTTCAACGGATTTTCCTGTTTTTGCGATGATATTAAGCCAGAACAAAATTGCCCAAATGCCGTCTTTTTCTCTGATGTGGGAAGAGCTTGTGCCGAAACTTTCCTCGCCGCAAAATGTGATACGGTTTGAATCCATTAAGTTGCAGAAATTTTTCCAGCCTGTCGGAACTTCAAAATAGTTGATTTTAAGATTTTTTGCAACCCTTTCGACCGCTGTTGATGTCGCGGCTGATTTTGCAACACCCGTAATGCCGTTTTTATAAGCCGGAATATAATGATAATTGTCCGTCAAAATAGCCAAACTGTCAGAGGGCGAAACAAAAAACTTTTTGCCTAAAATCATGTTTCTGTCGCCGTCACCGTCGTTCGCACCGGCAAAATCCGGCGCATCATCGGAATACATCAAATCAACCAAATGTTTTGCATAAACCAAATTCGGATCAGGATGCAACCCGCCGAAATCGGGCAAAGGCTTTGATTGAAGAACAGAACCTTCGGGAGCGCCCAAAACTTCTTCAAAGATTTTAATGCCGTAGGGACCGGTTACGGCATTCATCGCATCAAACACAAATGAAAAGCCGCTTTTGAAAAGTTTTCTGATGGCATCAAAATCAAAAATCCCCTCCATCATTTCAAGATAATCCTTGATGGGATCAATAACCTCAATTTCCATGTCTTCAAGATATTGAACGCCGATTTTTGATAAATCAACATCCTCGGCGTCGAGAATCTGAAATGAAGTAATTTCTTTTGTACGGTTATAGATTTTTTCTGAAATGGCAGAAGAACATTGACCGCCGTTTGAAGTTGCATACTTAATGCCGAAATCGCCGTTAATACCGCCGGGGTTATGCGAAGCGGAAAGCGTTAAACCGCCGTCAGCGTGATTTTTAAGCAACACGCGAGATGAGGCAGGCGTTGATAAAAAGCCGTTTTGACCGACAATTAATTTTTTCATGCCGTTTGCGGCAGCCATTTTAATAATTTTTTGCAATGCGATATCGTTGTAATAACGGCCGTCGCCACCCAAAACAAAAGTTTGGCCCGTAACCCCGCCGATTGAATCGAACAAGCTCTGAACAAAATTTTCAAGATAGTTCGGCTGCATCACGGTTTTGACCTTTTTACGAATGCCGGCCGTACCCATTTTTTGATCAAGATAGGGAGTTGTTGAAATTGTTTGAATCATTATATTCTCCTCACTGAAAAAAAAGATAATTTATTGTGCAACAATTTAAATCAAACGTAAAGCGAAAAATCATTTATCTGCAAAGATAAATTCAAGAATTTGCTTTAGGTTTCGACGTGCGAAAAAATCCGTTTCATCAAAAACATTTTTAAAATAAGGCAGGTTTTTATCCAAAACGCAAACACCATCTTTTAAGCCCTTTGTATAAGAAGGATTATTCTCTAAAACAGGTGCAAGCATATAGCCCATTTTTTGAGCTGATTTTAAAAGTTTTTCTGTTGTTTGCATGTCAAAAGAGGCAGTTGGAATAAGGACGTGTTTGAAAGCACTTTTACCGCTTGCGGCGCGCTCTTTTTTTGCATTCCACAAAACATTCGAAATTTCGGATTCTTTTTTTGAAAGCTCTAGGGCGAGCGCCGGATCCGAAACAAGAGTTAAGACAATATCGGCATCTTTGATAAGGGACCTGTCCGAAGAATCTAAAACAAGAAAATCATAATCTTTAAGCGATTCTGAAACAATGTTTTTGTGATAAGCCAAATAAGTAGGAACGGGAAGATTTTGTTTTTCTTTCAAGTTAAAATGATGACGCTTGGCAACAAACATTTCAAGCAAATGATTTTGAGGTTGAAAATCTATAAGGGCGCACTTTTTTTGTTCGGATAAAATGGTTGCAAGATGAGCGCAAAAAAGTGTTTGCCCTTTGGCTTGACCGAGTTTTCCGACATAAATAACTTGTCCCATATTTTACCTCTCGGCAAATTGTGAATTTGTTTGCAAAAGCGAGGCGATGCAGTCTTGTTTTTTATTTTTTAAGGCAGTGCAAAGTTTGTTGGCGTCAGTTTGATTTAAGCCCGCGATTTGTGCGCGATATATAGCTTTATTGGCGCGATTTAATTTTTCGATTTGAATGTTTTGCGCTAAAAGTTTATGGCTATATTGTTTTTGAACGTTTTTTGCGTGTGTCATAGCTTTGTCATAACTTGAAAAAGCACCGATTTGAATGGCATAATCTGATTTCGGTTTGTCTTTTGTTTTCGGCATAACATCGCTATAAGCATACATTGTTTTCTTTTGACCGCCCTGAGGTGTTTCGATTTCAGCCTTGAGTTGTTGAACGTTTATTTTTTCGTTTGAGTTCAAGCGATTAAACACTTTATCAAGCATCAAAGCAATCTTTTCGTCGCGCTCATCGGCCGTTTTATGTCCCATTGTGACGGCAATAATACGATGATTGCCACGCTTTGCGGAAGTGACGATATTAAAGCCGGCATTTGCGGTATAACCTGTTTTCATGCCGTCAGCACCTTCAAAAGTTTTTAAGATGTTGTTGTGTCCTTGAACGGTTTGTCCTTGATATTCGAATTCTGTTAAGGCAAAAAGAGGATAATATTTCGGAAAGTGATGATATAAAGCCAAAGCTAAAATCGCCATATCGCGCGCTGTTGACTTTTGTTCGGAGTGATTTAAGCCCGAAGCGTTTTTAAAAGTTGTGTTTTTCATGCCGAGTTTTTGAGCCGTCTTGGTCATCATCTGAGCAAACACACGTTCATTTCCGCCGGACAAGGCCTCACCTAAAGCAGTTGCGCAATCGTTTGCAGACTTAACGATTGAAGCCAGCACACAGGTTTTCACATCAACAACATCGCCGGCATTTAATCCGAGCCTTGAGGGCGAACGACCGGCAGCAATATGAGAAACCTTAAGTTTGTCATCCAATTTGAGATTGCCGTTTTCAAGGGCATTAAAGGTAATGTATAAGGTCATCAGCTTGGTCAGGCTTGCGGGATATCTTTTTTCATCAGCATTAACGGCATATAAAACATCGCCGCTTTGAGCGTCAACCATAATAGATGAGGTGCCGGCCAGACAAGATGTTGATTTAAAAACAAAAACGGAAAATAAAATAAGACACAGAATTTTTTTCATTTTTTTACCTTTATTGATTGAATGCCAAATATGGCAGAAATGTTAAAACCAAAAGGGAAAAAAAAAGTTAACAAATGAGGCAAAGAGTCAAAAAAAATATGTCTTTTTAAAGAAATCATTCTGAAAGAGAAAGAAGATTTTGAACATTTTGCCTTGTTATGCTTAGATGCACGATAAATAAAAGAAAATAACTGCTTTTCCGCTTGCTTTTTTCAAAATGTTTGGTTATATACTTAAATATGTTCGCAATTTAGAAGTTCTTTATTGCTGACATTGAGTACCTGTTAGGTGCAAGAGAGCTGTCGTAGGCTCATTGTTGCGTGTGGTGTTAGGATATAGCATCGTCAAATTATCAGCTATCTTTAATAGCTGAAAATAAATATATCCCCGACTCAGACAAATCAAGGTCGGGGAGCTCTTAGCGGATGTCCAAGAATCCGTACAACGATTTAAAAGGCTAAGAGAATCATTTCACGCAACATGATTTACGAACTCTCCGACCACCTTTATAGCAGGGTGGTTTTAACTTTTATAAGGAATTTTATAATGAAAAAGACTTTTCTATTGGCAGGAGTTGCCGTTTCATTGTTTGCTTTTAATGCAAATGCTTTAAATTTTCAACAATATGTTTCTGTGAAAGCAAATTACAGTGATAGCAATAATAAAAGCAAACTCAAAGATACGAATTTTAAGCTATCTATGGATCATAAAGACAAAGTTTACGGGGGGAGTTTTGCATACGGTATCAAAATGGGATATATCAGAACAGAACTAGAATTGAATTTACATCAAGATGCAGAGGATTATTTTACAAATGATGATGGTTTAGGTACAAAAATAAAGGCTGAAAATAATTCTGTGTTTATCAATGCTTATTATGATATTAACACCGGGACAAAATTTACACCATATGTTGGTGGAGGTTTAGGTATTGCTAAGTTAAAAGCAAAACTGACTGTTCCGACCACAAGTGAATCATATAGCAAATCTTCTGATGAATTTTCTTGGCAGTTAGGAGCAGGTGTTTCTTATGCGGCTACAAATAATCTTTCAATTGACTTGGGCTATAGATATGCGGACTACGGCTCTTTTGCTGTAGTAAAAGGAAGTACTTTTTCACATAAGATTGAGCCGAGATCTAATGAGTTTTATTTAGGGATTAAATATGCATTCTAACTTAAAAATATAAAAAAATTTGTAAGGGGGCTATAGAGATATGCCCCTTTATTTTCAATTAAAGCGACTTCAAAAAAAATAACCTGATAAAACAGGTTATAAATGGGGCGGACGCCGGAGACAAATCAAAAGTCCGGTGGACTTTTGATTAACGACGGGCGAAGGTTTATTATTGAGCAGGCAAGAGAAATCGAAGCGTGGCGAAATTAGAAACCGAGTGACCGAAGCGCATAAGCCTTGGCTTATGTGCAAGAACAGGCTCGAAGAGACTGATCGTCATAAAAAAAATAACCTGATAAAACAGGTTATAAAATGGGGCGGACGATCAGGCTCGAACTGACGACAACCGGTACCACAAACCGGGGCTCTACCAACTGAGCTACGTCCGCCATCGGTAGAAATCTTTTAATCGCAAACAATTTTAAAGTCAAGAGTATTATTCAAAAATTTCTTTTTGTGTACGGATAAAGCCGATAAAAACAGTAAAGATAAAAACCGCGACCAGTTCAAATAAAAATTCGGCAAAAATGTTATAGGCCATAAGAGGCGTAAATACATGAAGACGCAAATTGCCGACAATCGTTAAAAACAAAAAAAGACAAAGTGCAAGTACCAAAACAAAACTGAAAACAATTTTAGAGGTTTTAAAAGATGTTTGGACAAGAGTTTTCTTAAAATCCGTAAAAGGCAAACCTTCAATCAGGCAGGCAAGATTTTTATAAAAACGAATAAGCGCAAACGGCACGACAAAACCCAAGGACACAACCGTAAAATAACAAAGCTCGATAACAAAGTTCGGATTTGGAACCCGCGCAACAAGCAACGCAAGTGACAAAGCGGGCAGAGCATTGAGAATTAAAAAAATAACCGTATAAAAGAAAAAACTCAAAAAGGAAAGAAAACGATTCTTAAAATAAGAAAAATCAACTTTTTTTTCTAAATAAATAACATCATACCAAAGGCGCAAAAAAACGCAGACCGATAAGAGCTTTAAGGCAAAATAGATAAAATAACCTTGAAAGTTTTGAGAACAGGATATTTGCGAGTCAAAGGGCGAAACAGAGCAAAGAAAAGTTTGAGAAAAAGCAAAAGAAAGAAGCGTTAAAAAAACGGCTGCCCCGCCGGCATAAAGCAAAAACATCTTGAAGTTATCGAATATATCGGTAAATGGTTTTGTCAGTGCTTTAAAAAAAGGATATTTTTGTTTCATCTTAAATCTCCTTGACATTTGTAACGCCGGAAACGTTTCTAAATTTTGATATAATAGAGGTGTCATAAAAAGCAAAACTTGCGTTAATCTCCATTTTAACATCCCACCCTTCAATCTCAGGCACAAGATAGACTTTGTTGGCTCCCTTTTTGTCTGTGCTCAAAATTTGTTTGATTTCTTTAACGGCAGATACGCTGTTAAAATAAATAATAACCCCTTTTGCCTGTTCGGCAATGGCCTCATCAAGGGTTTTAACCTCATTTATCATCACACGCGGGTTGTCATCAGCATTTTGCTTATCAATCGTTAATTTAACCAAAACAGGCAATCCCGAAGTTAAAACGTTTTCGTATTTGATTAAGCCCTCCGAAAAAATCATACCCTCAATAGCACCGATGTTGTCAGACAGTGAAACAAAAGCAAATTTATTGCCCGATTTTGCGATTCGCTTTTGAAGTTTTTCGACACAGGCGGCAATGCTCACTTTTAAAGAATCACCGACCTGAATGTTTGCTAAAATCTCATTACAATTTTTAAGCCCCATACGTGAAATGCTTTCTTTATAGGCATCAAGCGGATGGGCAGACAGATAAAAACCGATGGCTTCAGATTCCAGTCTGAGTTTTTCAAGATTGGGCCAATCACTTGCATCTTTCAATTTGATTTCTGAGCTGAGTTCTTCAGCCCCGAAAAGAGAAGTTTGAGAACTTGTTTTGGTTTCGGTTGAGGCAGAAATGTGTTTTAAGATGTTGTCGATATTTTCAAAAAGCTTGTTTCTGTTTTTTTCTAAATCATCGAATGCGCCGGCCTTGATAAGCTGTTCGATTTGCTTTCGGTTAATAAACTTAATGTCGATTCGATGGCAAAAATCGGAAATACTTTTAAATGCGCCGTTTTTTGTACGCTCATTAACGATTCCCTGCATTGCGCTCGCACTCACACCTTTGATGGCACCTAAGGCGTAGCGAATGTTGCCGTTTTCAACGGAAAACTCGGCATCTGATTTGTTGATGTTCGGGGCTAAAACCTCAAAACCCATGGATTTGACATCAGAGGCAAAGAGCGTTAATTTGTCCGTGTTTGTAATATCCAAATCCATCACGGCGCACATAAATTCAATCGGATAATGACATTTTAAATAAGCCGTTTGATAAGAAATAAGAGAATAGGCCGCGGCATGAGATTTGTTAAAACCATAAGAAGCAAATTTTTCCATTTGGTCAAAAATGGCACTTGCAATATCTTCTTTTATGCCGTTAGCAAGCGCACCTTTCATAAATTTTTCGCGTTGTTTCGGAATTTCTTGGATTTGCTTTTTGCCCATAACCTTGCGTAGTTTGTCAGCTTCGCCCATTGTATAGCCGGCAAGACTTCGCGCAATTTGCATCACCTGCTCTTGATAAACCATAATGCCGTATGTTTCATCTAAAATGGGCGCCAAGGCAGGGTGAAGATAGGTGATTTCTTCTTCGCCGTGCTTGCGTTTGATATAGGTCGGAATGTTGTCCATCGGGCCGGGACGATAAAGCGAAACGATAGCGATTAAATCTTCAAAACGGTCCGGCTTGATTTGTTTATGAACATTTTGCATGCCGGTCGATTCAAATTGGAACACGGC
>OMQZ01000139.1 GCA_900313355.1 uncultured Rhodospirillaceae bacterium | reverse complement strand
TGAAAAAAATAATAACTTTAATTTTTGCCTTTGCTTGTTTCTTTTCATATAAGGCAATGGCTATTGATAGCCAAAAGGCGGAAGACTTTGTAAAAAAAGTAACAACGCAAGGAATTGAAGAAATCATCAACTCAAACGCAACCATAGAAGAAAAAGATGCGCGCTTTGAAAAACTTTTTAACGATTATCTTGACTTGGATTATATCGGAAAGTTTGTTTTGGGGCGCTATTGGAAAACAGCAAAAACAACGCAACGTGATGCATTTATTAAGGTATATCGTGAATTTAACATCAAAACATGGTCAAAACGTTTTGATGAATTTAAGGGTAAGAGCTTTGATTTTCACGGAACGGCACCGTCTAATTCCGAAGGTCAGATTTTTGTAAACACAACAGTTGATATGGGTGAGGGTGCACCGGCAAAAGTTGTGTGGCGCGTTAAAGAGGGAGATCAATTAAAAATCGTTGACATCATTATTGAGAATGTGTCGCTTGCTATTACCGCGCGAAACGAATACACGGCATATATCAAAAAAGCTCCGAACGGTTTAGATGATTTAATCAAGGACTTAAAAGAAAAATCAAAATAATCGATTAAAAAAGCCTCCCAAACGGAGGCCTTTTTTTATTGTTAGTGAGCATCAGGTTGTTGTTGAGGTGAACTGATCACCGCATCAATAATCTGTTTCATCAGTTTCGGTTGGTTGATAAAGTGAAAAATCAGTTTTGATGTGCCGGTGCCTGAAAAGAGAATGTCGCCGTAATTAAATAAACGACCGAATATACTTTGGCGCATTTCAACCGATTCGATTCTTTCGCGGTTAAGCTCTTCGGTGGTGACATTAATAATACCGGTGCGCTTGACAACGCGTTTGCTGGTGCAAACCATTTCAATAAAATTGCGTTTAAGCCAAGAAACAATGGCACAGATAAGAACGGTCAATGTAACGGTCCACCAAGCGAGTATTTTCATCGAATCTAAAATATTTCCGCCTTTTAATTGAATGGTAAATCCGATTGTAAAGAAAAAGGATATAAAAGTGATTGCGGTTAAGAAAAAGGGGATAATTAAGGCAAAATAGTGCAACCGACCGACTAAAATGATTTCTTCATCGGGAGTTAAGGTACTTAATGTGTAAGTATAGCGTCCGAGCATTTCTTTTCTCCAAAGTTCGTTCCAAAATAAAGTAACATAAAAAAAAAGAGATTGTCAAATAGAATCGTTTTTGTGCGGAAAACAGGTGTTTAATGTATGTGATGATTAAATAAAAAAAACACCGCCTTCAAAGGCGGTGTTTTTGTTGTTACATTCGCGGATAGAACCTGTGCCACTGTCCGCCCTTTTGCTTTAAGATTGATCTGGCATACACCAGAATGGCATACAAATAGCACATCACATTCTCTTTTTGATCGGTCAGCTGTTTTTTAACAGCCTGCGAAGACGCCTCATCACATTGTCGTCAACAGCAACATCATCCCAAATCTCAGAAATAGGATACATAAACGCCTGGTCAACGGCGAAAGCAATAGCTTCTCGCTCTGATAGGGCTTTGGAAGCCGTTTTGTAATGATTGAGCGTATATAGCGGATTGTTTGCCAACCTATGGACCCAATTTCGTCCAATTTCGATCAAAATGTCCTTAAAAGTATTAAGGAAATTATCTGTCGGACAAGATTGTAAATCCAGGAGCTTTTGAACAGGTAGTTCGCTCAAAAGGAAGAGGTCAACTTCACCCAATATTCTAGGGCAACCCTTTTTGAAATGTTTGCGACTGATGTGTATCCACGTTATACCCATCGGACCAACTTCGTTTTGCATAAAAATAGAGATTTAAAAATTAGACATAGACTTACAATATTCAAAAATGATGCTAATTTATAAGAGAGCAAATGTCAAATAAAAAAACACCGCCCTCAAAGGCGGTGTCTTTGTTGTTCAAACACGAAAGTGTTTATTTCTTTGCTTTTGCCTTAACCGCGGCTTGAGCGGCTGCCAAACGAGCAACAGGAACTCTGAACGGTGAGCAAGAAACATAATCTAAACCGCATTCTTCAAAGAATTCGATAGATTTCGGATCGCCACCATGTTCACCGCAAACACCGAGGTGAATATCAGGGTTAACCTTTCTGCCCTCAACGCAAGCACGTTTAACGAGTTTGCCGACACCTTCAACATCAATAGATGCAAACGGATCAGCAACGTAAATGCCGCGAGCGCGATATTCATCTAAGATAGCGCCTGTATCATCACGGCTCATACCGAGCGTTGTTTGCGTTAAGTCGTTTGTGCCGAAACCGAAGAAAGCAGCGCTTTGAGCGAGTTCTTCAGCCATCAAAGCAGCTCTTGGCAATTCAATCATCGTTCCGACGATGTAATCAACCTTCTTGCCTTTTTCAGCAAAAACTTTTTCAGCTGTTGTATCGATAATTGCTTTTACAATATCCAATTCTTTCTTAGAACCTGTCAAAGGAACTTCGATTTCAGGAATAACTTTAATGCCTTCCTGTTCTGATTCGATAGCAGCTTCCAAAATAGCACGAGCTTGCATCTCGGCAATTTCAGGATATGTAATCGGCAAACGGCAACCACGATGACCGAGCATCGGGTTCAATTCGTGCAAAGCATTTGAACGAGCTTTGACTTCAGCCAAAGTTTTTCCGAGCTTGTTAGCGAGTTCTTGCATTTCAGGATCTGTGTGAGGCAAGAATTCATGAAGCGGAGGATCGAGCAAACGGATTGTAACCGGCAAACCGTTCATGATTTTGAACAAATCCTTGAAGTCTTGCTTTTGATAAGGAAGCAATCTTGCTAAAGCTTCTCTTCGACCGGCTTCGTTGTCAGCCAAAATCATAGCACGCATATCAGCGATTCTGTTTGCATCAAAGAACATATGTTCCGTTCTGGCCAAACCGATACCTTGAGCACCGAATGCCAAAGCTTGTGCGGCATCTTTCGGTGTTTCAGCGTTAGCGCGAACTTTCAAACGACGGATTTGATCAACCCATGTCATAAGTTTTCCGAAGTTGCCTGAATTGGTGTCGGCTTGAACGGTCGGGATTTGACCTTCAATGATTTGACCTTTTGCACCATCTAAGGATACCCAATCGCCTTCTTTAATCAAAACACCGGCTTTTGTTTTCATCGTTTTAGCTTTAACATCAATGGTGATGTCTGTAGAACCGGAAACGCAAGGCGTACCCATACCACGAGCAACAACGGCTGCGTGAGATGTCATACCGCCGCGGGCTGTAATCACACCTT
>OMQZ01000083.1 GCA_900313355.1 uncultured Rhodospirillaceae bacterium | reverse complement strand
CCTACGCGCAGTTAGCAGCTTTTTTTGCGACCGAGTAGGGTTTCGTGCTTCTGCTCTTGCGATGAAAATCGCAAGGGCTTTTTTATAACGAGATGTAAGACTTTGAAATTTCAAGAATTTTTTCTAAAATTTCTTCTGAATTTATTTTTTCTTCTTCGTTGGAGACCTTAACGATTAATTCAATGTTTTCTTTGATTTCTGCCAAAGATAAGAATTTTAAATGGCTGACATAGGCAATGGCGTCAAATAACGAATTTGTTTCAAACCTTTTGAGGGGGAGGGTGCTTTCTTGCTTAAAGATCAAAGTTTTGTTTGCAAAATCCTTATGAATTGAAAAATTAAGATAATTCAATGTTTCAAGCTCTTTATAAACGGTTTTGGTGTCTTCTTGGCACACGCGCAAAGCATATTTTATGGCAATACTTAGAGCAATATATGGTTTGTAGCTGTTAAAAGCTTTTTTTTCGTCATTTGTTTTGATAACAAGGCATTCTAAGCTGCTCTGAGAATTAAAACAAGATGCAATAAAAAAAGCAAGAGCTAATTTGTTCGTGTCAAAGATATCTTTTTGTTCAAATACAATAAGATATTTGCTGTTTGAAAATTTTTCAAAAGCAGATTTGGCATAACGAAGATATTGCTTAAATGGTTTTTGTTTCAAATCGACAGGGCTTAAAAGCGGATATTCCTGATTCTTAAAAGTGTTATCTTTGTGTTTATCAAATACAATTTCAATCATGGCTCATATTATGTTTTGAAAAATTTAAAAATCAAGGTTTGATTTTTGTTGTGTTCATTTTTTTTATTATATTGAAAAGCAAAAATGGGTGTGTAAAATATGGCTTATGGAGAGAATAATGTTACAAACGCTTTTACAAAACAAAGAATACGTTTTTATTTTTATTTCAATATGTTGTGTAATCTTTTTAATTCTTTTTGTCATATTTTTTGTTTTGAATATTAAAAAGAAAAGAGAAATATCTTGTCTTAAACTCAAAGAAGCTGAGTTTAATACATGGCGGTATTTGAAAGAAGATGAGACATCTGCCCAAAAAGAAACAATTTCAGATTTGATGACAGAAAAGCTTTCTCTTATACAAGAAAATGAACGTTTGAAATCTGATAGCGTTTTTAAAGACAAATATATTTCAGAACAAGCTGATTTTTTAGAAAAAAGTAAGGCAGAAATGAGCTTGAAATTCAAGGATATTTCTTCAGAAATTATTCGGGCGCAAAATTCCTCTTTTGGCGAAAACCAGAAAAATTTATTGACATTGATGCTTAAACCTTTTCAAGATCAGCTTATTGATTTTAAGAAAAAAATTGAGGCTACGCACGAAGATAATCTGAAATTTGATGAACAAATAAAAATGCTTTTTTCCCTTAATCAAACTTTAAGCAATGAAGCCGAAAACTTAACTAACGCCTTGAAGGGAAATAAAAAAATACAAGGAAATTGGGGCGAGTTTCAATTAGAGCGCGTGCTTGAAATTTCAGGTTTGGAAAAAGGAATTAATTATTTCACACAAGAAACTTTCCGAGATGAAAACAACAAAATGTTGCGACCAGATGTGATTGTTCAGCTTCCGGATGATCGTCAGGTTATTATTGACAGCAAAGTTTCGTTAAATGATTATGTGACATTTGTTAATGCAAATGATGAAGTTGAGCGTGCTGAAGCTTTGAAAAAACATATATCTTGTATCAAAAAACATATTGATGAACTATCAAGCAAAGAATATCAAAAACTTTTAAGAGATAAGGCTCTTGATTATGTGATGATTTTTATTCCGATTGAGGGCGCTTATGTCGAGGCGGCTCAGGCTGATTTAACTCTTTATGATTACGCTTTGAGCAAAAACATTGCAATTACAACGCCGTCGTCTTTGTTACCTTTGTTACGAACGGTCGAAAATTTATGGCAGCTTGATAAACGAAATAAGAGTGCGGCGCAATTGGCTGAAATCGGCGGCAAAATTTATGACAAACTTGCCGGCTTTGTTGAAGATATGAAGCAGATTGATAAATCTTTGAATGCTACTCATACACATTATCGCGATGCAATGACAAAGCTGACCGGCAAAGGCGGGGCGATTTCATTTGCGTTACAACTTAAAGAAAAAGGTGCAAAAACAAGCAAAAACATAGCAATAGAAAACAAAGATAATAACTTGATTGAATTTGATGAAAGGGTTTCAAACGATGAGTAAGATTATTTTTACAGGTGGAGGGAGTGCCGGCCACGTCACTCTTAATTTAGCTCTTATTCCGATTTTTTTGGATAAAGGTTGGGAAGTTTGTTATATCGGCTCTTATGCCGGCATCGAGCGCGAATTGCTTGAAAAATTTCCGAAAGTTAAATATTATCCGATTCAAACAGGAAAACTTCGGCGTTATTTTTCATGGCAGAATTTTTTGGATGCTTTGAAAATTCCGGTGGGTATTCTACAGGCAGTTCATATAGTGATGAAGGAAAAACCGGACATCATTTTTTCAAAAGGCGGCTTTGTTTCATTTCCGGTTGTTGTTGCCGGTTTTGTTCGAAAAGTTCCGGTTTTAATGCATGAATCTGACGTAACTCCCGGACTTGCCAATAAAATGTCGTTGCGTTTTGTAAGCAAGTTTTTTACGACTTTTGAAGATACGGCAAAATATGTTCGAGATAAGGAAAAAGTTGAATGTATCGGACCTGTGATGTCCAACAGGTTTGAAGGGGCAGATAAAACGCGTGGATTTGAATTTTGTCACTTTACGCCGGAAAAACCTGTTTTGTTGTTTATGGGTGGAAGTCTGGGTGCTAAAAGCTTAAATCATGTTGTTCGCAGGCATATTCCAACGTTGCTTAAAAAATATCAGATTATCCATTTGTGCGGTAAAGGACAAGAAGATCCTTCTTATACGGTACCGGGGTATAAACAGTTTGAATATATTGATAAGGAACTGAAAGATTTGATGGCAATTGCCGATGTTGTTATTTCACGCGCAGGTTCAAATGCTATTTTCGAACTTTTAAGCTTATCAAAGCCTATGATTCTTGTGCCGTTGCCGACAGGTTCGAGCCGGGGCGAACAAATGCTGAATGCTAAATCTTTTCAAGCTAAAGGTTATGCTGAAATCATTGCAGATGAAAAGCTTTCTGATGATTATTTATTCCTTGGCACAATCAATAATGTTTATGAAAACAGAGATAAATATATAGAGGCTATGAAAAATTCCGGCTTTAAAGCGATAAATAATATTGATTTGGCTGAAAAAATATCTGATTTTGCACAAAAAAAATCGATTGACAAATAATGTCTCGTTTTTTATAGTTAAGATCAGAAATTTTAAGCTTATGTCATCTTAATATTATTGCGTATGAAAAATTTTGTTGCTTTTGAACAGGTGTATGCCGCACTACTGGCCTCTAAAAAGGCTATTAACTCTATTTCCAGTCGCGCTATCAGCGAATATGGTATGTCAGAGTTT
>OMQZ01000142.1 GCA_900313355.1 uncultured Rhodospirillaceae bacterium | reverse complement strand
GTTTTTAAAAAACGGCGTTTCAATGTCAATACCTGTCATACCGATATCTGCGTGAGGCTGCATCCATATTTCATTAAACATTGTGGCCAAATAATATTCTTTTGTTCCCTGCCCAAAAGAACCCATGCCGTTTGAAAACAAATAAGCCTTTTTTCCTTTGCTTTGAAAATATCTTAAGGCTTCCGAAATATCTTGAATTTGTGCCAAACCTAAGCTCGTTGTATTTAAATTGGCCGTAATGGCTTTCACTCTGTCATCGGTTGCCGCAACATTTATGGCTCGAACCAAATCGAAAACACTATAGACCGATTGATCCGTAAATTCCGCAAACAAATCATCTTGTCTGAGTTCTGCATAAGAAAGATTAAAATCTATATTTAAGATGCTTTTTGACGGAACGCTCAATAAATTTGATTTAGGGCTCATCAAACTTAAAACGCTTATTAGCACTAAAATGAATATAACACCAAATCCAGCAAATGCATAAACAATTGTTTTACCGACCAATTTTAAGATTTTTCCTTTGTTTTCATGCATTTTAATCAACATCCTTTTTATCAAAAATTATTTGTTTTACAATAAATGTCTCCAATCTAAAACACAAGTTTTTTAAGAAAGTTATTTACTTTAAAAAACTATTTGATAGACTTAGATTTAACTTTAAGAATGATTATCAAGGAGAAATCAAATGGGCTATTATATCGGTCAAGTTGCACAAAAAACAGGCCTTTCGACACATACTTTGCGTTATTATGAAAAAGAAGGCTTGTTGCCGTATGTTAAGAAAAACAGTTCAGGATTGCGTGTGTTTTCAGATGTTGATTTAAACTGGCTCTCCTTAATTGAGTGCCTAAAAGAAACGGGCATGCCCATCAAAGGCATCAAGCAGTATATCGACTGGGATAAAGAAGGAAACAAAACCCTTAACAAGCGACTCGAAATGTTTGAAAAACATAAAAAACACGTTGAACAACAAATTAAAAAATATCAAGAATATATGCAAAAAATTGACTTTAAAATCAATTTGTACCGTGAGGCCGTCAAATGCGGCGATTTACAAAAAGCCCTCAAAAAGTTCAAATAAATCACAAAAAAAATCAATTTTTTTAAATTTTTTGGGTTGACGGGTATATAAAATTATGGTATTATGCCGGCAAAGATAGCTCCTCAGCTATAACTGAAAGTTTTAGAAAGGAATTTCACAATGGCTAAAAATGTACAACTTACAAAAATACAGTTTGCCCAACAACACGGGAGTGGCTCATTGAGCTATTTGAATGATCAGGGGCTCGGATACATTGTCCATTTTTCTACCAAAGAGAAATTGGGTAACAATGCCGTGTTGGGAAAATCTGCACATATTGACTGGAATTCTATTTCAATATATAAACAAAATCAAGCTCAAGCAAGAGCTAAACAGCTCGGTCAAAGATTAGGTGCCGGTGCGCCTGAAAATTATGTGTTGGGTGCTGAAGATAAAGAATATGTCCGCAAAATTTGCGACCAAATTAAAGCTTATAAAATTTAATTTATAATTTCTTATGAAACACACCTTAATTTCATTTTAAGGTGTGTTTTTTTATTGACAACCTTTCTGATTTTATATACTTTTTCTCTACTAATATAGGAATATGTTTAATTATTAATAACTTGTTTTATGAATATTCTTGAAAAGTATGATGTCTTAAAAAACATTGCTTTGACCAAGCAGGAGGCTGACAGCTACTTCAAACAAAGTCAGCTCATACCTATGCTTTATCCGGTTGTTTACTGCACCACAGCCGAATGTGCTCAATTTTGTTGGCAGTACGATCTTGAGATTTTGCCATATCTCGATGTTTCACGTATTCATCAAGTATGGGGAATTGATTATAACTCTATTCTTCTCCACAAAAGAGACGACAAAAATCCGATTATTCTTAAGGAGTCACACGGACATCTGCCTGACCTTCAAACCCTTAAAGACATTTTCAGAGCTGAAACAAAAATCAACCTCTGTTTGTTCGATTTGCAACTTTATGGCGTAGAAAATATCGAGTTTATCGATTCATCTTATGCCTATATGTCAGAAGAATCTCTCAATGACGGCACGCATAAATCCCTCATGCGGACACTCCTAGGTCTCCAGACCTTTTGCCTCGAGAAGGCATACATTCGTCCGGTTCTTTAAAAAAACACCCTTAAAATTGAAAAAATCGATTTTAAGGGTGTTTTTTTGCCCGTAGAGAGAAAAATGGTTAATTTTTGTGGGTATAAAACGTTAAAAAACTTTTAAAAAAATTCTTTTTTTGATATTCTTCTCTGAGTACTATCACAAAAGGAATTTAATAATGGAAGAAAATGAAATAATTGCTCAGAATACAACCGCAGAAAACATTACCCCAACAATGATTTGTGATGAAATGCGCCGCTCATACTTGGATTATGCCATGAGCGTCATTGTTTCGCGTGCGCTACCTGATGTCAGAGATGGTTTAAAACCTGTTCACAGACG
>OMQZ01000131.1 GCA_900313355.1 uncultured Rhodospirillaceae bacterium | reverse complement strand
TATCCGCTAACCTTTCGTGAAACCTTCGTTTTGGCAGGTGTTGAAACAACAGGCTCAGCAATCGAAATTTTCGGTTCTATGCGCTCTCTTTTCGGTTCCGGTTTTTCACCTAAGGTCGGTTCCATGCGAAGACGTGCGATTCGCTTATTGCGTGAAACGACTTTCCGCCCGCGCAAAAATGAAACGAAAAGACCCCCTAAATGACAAACATATAACCCGAAATCCTTAATTTTCAAAACGATTGCCTTAAAGATCAAATACCAACGCTTAAACGTCAACCCCATCACAAAATTAAACGCCATCAAAAACACCAATGAAAAGACAGCGAGAACAACCCATTTTCGATATTGATCTAAAGGCGTGTTGCTCAAAAGCGTATTCACACGCTCTAAAATATTCTTGCCGATGCTTCCCGCAATCGGGTATCCCTTAATGCTCAAATTGTTCTTAAAAACCAGATTCAATAACGGCGCAAGGCTCAGTGTTCCAAGCAAAAAGGCAAATAAACGTGTCTTAAAAAACATCAATTCGCCATATCTTAACAACTTATATCCCCAAACAAAAAAGCCCAAAACAAACAGCGGCAAGGCAATCCCCAGTCCCGCGCTGACTTCTGCAAGGCTTGCCCCGAAAAAGCCGAGCAGGTTTTGCGCCGAACCGTCTTTGGCATTATTGAAGCTCAAATCATTTTGATGATAAGAAAACAACGCCACATAAAACAAAACCGCAATCAAAATAAACAAAAGACCTGCGAATTTTTTCATAAATTTTTTAAAGTTTGTTTCTTTCTTTTTTATTTTTTTAGCCATTTTCGTTCACCTTAAATTTTATAATCTCTTAAAATTTTCAAACTTGTTACCACATCATAACCGATACAAATGCTTGGGTCCAACCTCAGTCCTTCAACATTGAGTGCCGACCTTGCATAATGTTCCAAAACGCGCAACCTTGTTGTTTTATCGTCCGGATTTTCAATCAAAAGCTGCCTGATAAGCAAATCAATTTTGTTTTGTTTTTCCTTATCAAAAATCGGTCTGCACAGCGTCATAACGTCGCTCAGTCCGGATGAAACAAGCCCGTGCTTTAATAAAAAGGTCATAAAATCAAAATCCGAATTATCCAATTCATATCTTGAAAAATCGAGCATAACCTTATCTCTTGCAATCATCAGCGTTGAGTTTGAAACCGGATTTCTTACGCTGTAATTGAGCATATTAAGCTCTCTTTCGCTGTGATAACATCCGATTGAAAGCAAATTACACTTATCATCACCGAACGCATAGCTTGTATGACAAATCGGCGCCATAAACCGAAGCATAAAAGCAACTTGTTTTGAAAGCTTATCTCTTGTCCAATAATCATTTAAATCCAAAAAAGCGATGAACTCACCGTCACACAATGAAAAAGCTTCCTGCAAAACTTGAGCCTGATTGAGTTCTCTTTCATTTGCAAAAACTTTTATTTTTCCGGTGCCTTTCAAATACCTGTTAAGTTTTTCCCTTAAAACATTTCGTCCGGTATTGTCGATAATAATCCATTCAACGTCTATATAAGTTTGGTATAAAAAAGATTTTAACGCGGTTGTATAAAACCGCATTCCCTTGTTCAAAACACTGACAACAGATATCTTTTTTAGCCCTGCCATTTAACCTTTTAAACATATGTTTGATAAAACTTGACTTTAAACGAATTTATCATTAAATTCCCAATAAATAATTAATAAAAGAGGTTTTTTATGGTCAAATATGCCTTTGTATTCCCGGGGCAAGGTTCCCAACAAGTTGGCATGGGACTTGAACTTTATCAAAATTTCAAAGCGGCAAAAGATGTTTTTGACGAAGTCGACAATGCCTTAAATCAAAATCTGTTCAAATTAATGACTGAAGGTTCTCTTTTTGAGCTCACATTGACCTCAAATGCCCAGCCTGCGATTATGGCTGTCTCAATGGCTGTCATTAATGTCTTACAAAAAGAATTTTCAATTGATCTTTCATCAAAACTTTGCTTCGTCGCCGGTCACTCTTTAGGCGAATATGCCGCAGCTTGCACTTCAGGCGTTTTTTCTCTTACCGACACTGCAAAACTGTTGCGCCTTCGCGGAGACGCTATGCAAAAAGCCGTTCCTTTAGGCATCGGCGGCATGGCTGCCATCTTAGGCTTATCATATGAAGACATCGATTCTTTAGTAGAAGCCTGCACCGAAGAAAACAAATGCTGCGTTGCCGCAAACGACAATGCAGACGGTCAGATTGTGCTCTCCGGGCACATATCCTCACTTGAAAAAGCAATTGAAATCGCCCCTGAATTCGGTGCAAAAAAAGCCGTTATGCTCCCTGTCAGCGCACCGTTTCACAGCCCATTGATGAAACCTGCCGAAGATATCATGTCAAAAGCCTTAAAAAATGTTCAAAGTTTTGACCCGAAAATCCCCCTTATTTCAAATTTCACGGCAGCTGTATCTTCTTCAAAAGAAGAAATCATTCAAAATCTTATCAAGCAAATTACCGGTCGGGTTCGCTGGCGTGAAACAACCCAATTTTTATTTGATAACGACATCACCGACATTATCGAAATCGGTCCCTCGAGTGTCTTATCAAATATGATAAAACGTTCAAACAAAGAAATTTACACAACTTCAATCAGCACT
>OMQZ01000053.1 GCA_900313355.1 uncultured Rhodospirillaceae bacterium | reverse complement strand
TCCGTAGCTCAATTGGATAGAGTGTTGGCCTCCGACGCCAAAGGTTGCGAGTTCGAACCTCGCCGGATACGCCAAAATAAAAAAACGGTCGTTAAGATCGTTTTTTTATTTTGTTTCGGTTTTGCGAGGTGAGAACTGAGCTTTAGAACCTCGCCGGATACGCCAAAATAAAAAAGAAGCGGTTTTATGCTTCTTTTTTTATTTCTGTTTCTTCATTTTCGACCAAACATTCGGCCCTTTGAATATATGCTTTTAAATATGGGCTGAATACGCGACAGGCTCTTTGGTAAACGGCTCGTTTGAAGTAAACCACCCTTTTATAGGCTTTATCAAGTTCAGCCCATTCATAAGCCTTGAATTCGGGGGTTTGGGTGTTTAAGTTGATTTCATCATTTGTGCCCGTGAAATGAACCAAAAACCAATACATCTTTTGTCCGATATATTCTGATCGACCTTTGGCGGCCAGCCCTTCGCGGATTTTTTTCGGAAAGGTGTAGCAAATCGGCGCATTAAGGCTCATAATGATTTCGGCAGATTTAACGGAGGTTTCTTCTTCCAGTTCACGCAGGGCGGCTTGTTCGGGCGTTTCGCCTTTTTCAATACCCCCTTGAGGGAATTGCCATTGGCGGCCGCGTTTGTCGGCGCGGGCACCCATGAGGACTTTTCCGTCATCATTAAATAAGATTATTCCGGCACAATTTCGGTATTCAGCCATTATTGAGCACTTTCGGCGTTGGTGCTTTCCGGCGTTAGGCCGTTTTCCATATTCTTTTTATAAAGTCTTAAAGCATGGACCAAATCAAGCGCACGGACGAGCTGATAATCGGAAATTTCTTCTTCGGTCGCTTTGTGTTTCTTTGACGTATTTTTCGTTTCTTCTTCTTCGTTTTTAAGTGCACCGCTTAATTCGGATTCGGTGATGCTTAAGCCATAATTTTCAAGCGGTTTAACTTGAGCCGGCAAAACTTCGATGTCAGGCTCGATGCCTTTGGCTTGAATAGAGCGCCCCGAAGGGGTGTAGTAACGGGCGGTTGTTAATCTCATTGCGCCAAAGTCGCCAAGAGGGATAACCGTTTGAACAGAGCCTTTTCCAAATGATTTTTCGCCTAAGATAATTGCGCGGTGATGATCTTGAAGTGCACCGGCTACAATTTCGGAAGCAGAAGCTGAGCCTTCGTTGATGATAACAACAATCGGCAAGCCGTTCGTGATGTCTCCGGGGTGAGCCGAATATTTGACATTGTCCTGTTCATTTCGTGAGCGGGTAGAAACAATTTCGCCTTTGTCAAGGAACAAGTCAGACACTGAAACAGCTTGATCCAATAATCCGCCAGGGTTGTTTCGGACATCAATAATCAAACCGGCTAATTTTTCGCCCAATTTTTTAGAGGCATTTTCATAGGCTTTTGAGATGGCTTTGTCATTGTCTTCGGTAAATGAGGAAATACGAATGTATAAAATGTCATCTTCTTTGATTTCTGTTTTGACAGATTGAATTTTGATTTCTTGGCGTTTTAGGGTGACGTCAAAAGGTTTTTCGCCCTCACGGCGAATCGATAATTTTACTTTCGAACCGATTTTTCCTCTGAGCTTTGCAACAGCCTCGTTTAAGTTAAGACCGATAACCGTTTCGCCGTCAATGTGTGTGATGTAGTCGCCGGATTTTAAGCCTGCTTTTGAAGCCGGCGTATCATCAATCGGCGAAACAACTTTGACAAGGCCGTTGTCCATTGTGACCTCAATGCCGAGACCGCCGAATTTTCCTTTCGTTTGTTCGGACATATAATTGAAACTTTCGGCGTCAAGATAGCTGCTGTGGGGGTCTAATGATGAAAGCATTCCGTTTAAGGCTTGTTCAATCAGCTCTTGATCTGTTACTTCTTCAACATAGCCGGCTTTTGTGCGCTCCATGACCTCGCCAAAAAGATTGAGCATTTCATAGGTTGTATGATCTTCTTTTTTGTTTTTCTTTTCGGCAGCGAAGGCACCTTGAGAAATAAGGGTTAAAGCCATAAAAAGCAGTAAAAATTTTTTGAGCATTTTTGTTTCCTTTAATGTTTATTGACCAAGCCAGCTAAGCGGGTTAACCGGTTTTTTGTTTTTTCGGATTTCCATGTATAATTTTGCGTTTTGATTGTCGGGCATTAAACCGACAGGTTCTCCGGCCAAAAGCATTTGACCGTTTTCGGTGTCTATCGTTTTCATGCCTGCAATCAAAGATACAATATCAGCATTATGTGAAATAATAATTAAGTTTCCGTAACCTTTGAACGGACCGGAAAAAACAACCGTTCCATCATATGGGGCAACGACTTGAGCATTGTCACGCGTTTTGATGACGATACCTTTTGAAGTGACGCCCTTTGAAAGTTCTTGACCGTATTGAGTGATGATTTCGCCGCGAACAGGACGAATAAATTGTCCTGAGGCTGCTTTGATTTTGACGGAAGGTATTTCATAGGGCTGGGGTTCAATTTTTTGAGTTTTAACAGATGTTTCCGGTGAAGAGTCTTGAGCATCATATTGACCTTCAAAGCCGGTTGAGCGACCTTCGCGAAGGCGTTTGAGTTGTTCTTCTTCAAGTTTTCTTTGTGCCTCGAGCTCACGTTCGCGCGCTGCGCGTTTCAGCTCTTCTTGTTTTCGGCGTTTGATTTCAGCCTCTTGAAGAGCTTTTTCCATTAAATCACGCAGGTCGGAAGCTTTGGAGGCAAGTTCTATCGCCTCTTGTTTTGTTTTTGTTGTTTGTCCCTCAAGTTTTTCTTTAATTTGATTTTTTTCAGCAGCAAGCTTTTTGATGTCTTCCTGCTTTTTCTTCAAGTCTTTGGTTTGAGCCGATAATTCCAGCAATTTTTTGCTTAATGCGTTTTGCTGAGTTTTTAAGTTTTCAAGATCAGCTTTGAGCTTTTCGGCATTTTGGCTGATAAAAGGCACACCTTCACGCATTAAAATAGCACTTTGAATAATTTCGACCGGTGTTAGCGGTTGAAACAAAAGAGAATCTCTCGGGTGAAGCGCTAAATTTTGGATAGAAGCAAGCAGTGATGCCAAATTTTGGTATTCTTTGTTGAAGTTTTCTTGAGTAACTTGAAGTTTGTCTTGCAAAAGCTTTAATTCTTCTTGTGTTTTTGAAATTTTATCTTCGTCTTTTTGAACACGTTTGGCCGCTTCAATGAGCTGTTTGTTCATTTTTGAGAGTTCAAGGCTCAAAGCAACGGATTGGGCTTGGAGTTTTTTGTATTCCATCCTTTTTAAATCAGACTTTTGCTCTAAGGCCTCAACATCTTGTTGAGAAACAGATGCCGATTGCACAACGCCTGCCTATAATAATATCGGCAAGGCAAAGAATATGTGCAAAACTGTTTTGTTCATCTTTATTTCTCGATTAAAGATTTTCCGGTCATGGCAGAAGGTTGTTTGATTTCAAGCAAGTCTAAAAGGGTTGGCGAAATATCTGCCAAGCGCCCGTCGTGCAAACCTTTGACGTATGAGGGGGCATTATATAAAGCAGCTTGAACCTTGCCGACCGTGTGTGCCGTATAAGGCTCGCCTGTTTTTTCATCAACCATTTTTTCAACGTTTCCGTGATCTGCCGTGACAAGAAGGGTTCCGTCAGCTTTTTTGATGGCTTTCATTACGCGACCTAAGTTTTCATCGACTGCAGCAACGGCTTTCAAAGCTGCCTCCATAATACCCGTATGTCCGACCATGTCGCCGTTTGCAAAGTTGCAGATAATCACATCAAATTTGTGATTTTCAATCGCATCAACAAGCTTGTCGGTGACTTCATAAACACTCATTTCGGGTTTTAAATCATAGGTTGCGACTTTCGGAGACGGAATTAAAATACGGCTTTCGCCTTCAAACTCGCGTTCTTCACCGCCGTTGAAGAAAAATGTAACGTGGGCATATTTTTCGGTTTCGGCAATTCGAAGTTGTGTCAGGCCGTTTTTAGAGACAATTTCGCCGAATATGTCTTTTAATTCTTCGGGACCGAAAAGTGTTTGCATAAAGCGATTGTGGTCAACAGAATATTCTGTCATGCCGACCGAAATGGAAAATTGAACGATTTTTTTGCGTTCAAAACCTGCAAATTCTTTGTCTGACAGGGCATATAATATTTCACGGGCGCGGTCTGCTCTAAAGTTTGCCATCAATACAGCGTCGCCGTCTTTGGCCCCCTGATAGTTTCCCACAACGCAAGGAACAATAAACTCATCTGTGATGTTTTTATCATAAGTTGATTTCATCGCTTCTTGAACGGTTGAAAAACGGTTGCCGTCTGCTAAGACAATGTTGTTATATGCGGATTGAACGCGATCCCAACGTTTGTCACGGTCCATGGCGTAAAAACGACCGGAAATCGTGGCAACTTTGACGTTTGAAAGGGACTTGATGCCGTTTTCAAATTCTTCTAAGAATCCGGCACCTGATTGAGGAGGCGTATCGCGTCCGTCCATAAAGGCATGAACATCAACTTTGATGCCGCTGTCATTTAAGATTTTGGCTAAGGCTAAAATATGGTTTTGGTGAGAGTGAACACCGCCCGGCGACATTAAGCCCATGAGATGGCAAGTCCCGCCGGTTTGTTTTAAGGTGTTGATTAATTTAATCAAAACAGGATTTTGTTTGAGCGTTCCGTCTTTAACGGCTTGGTCAATCTTTGGCAAATCTTGCATGACAACGCGTCCGGCGCCTAAGTTCATATGTCCGACTTCGGAATTTCCCATTTGACCATCAGGCAAGCCGACATCAAGGCCAGATGTTTCAACAAAAGAATGCGGGCAAGTTTTCAAAAGTTCATGCCAATTGGGTGTGTTTCCGTTTTCAATAGCATTATCAGGTGTTAAATTTTGGCGGTAGCCCCAACCGTCTAAGATAAGGAGCATTACAGGTTTTTTCATTTTTTTTCCTCATTTTTATTTTTTTTGCTAAGGAGAAAATATATCAGCTTAGGTAAAGCGTCAAGAGGTGTTTGAGGTTTTTAATATCGTTTTTTTTGGGGAGGGGGATTGTCTAACGGGCAACTACTTGCCATTTTTCTTCTTGTGTACGCTCTTTGTACACGTCGGCGAAAAATGGCGGCGTATTTGCCTCATTATCCAATCCCATTGCTGAATTTATTTTTTTTAGGATTGTCTAACGGGCAACTCTTTGTCGTTTTTCTTTTCGTGTATGGTCTTTGTGCACGTCGGCGAAAAATGGCGGCGTATTTGCCTCATTATCCAATCCCATTGCTGAATTTATTTTTTCATTTTATTTTAAGAAAGTTATGCTAGTTGATGATTTCGGAACTTTTAACCGATTTTAAAAGGTGAATTTTTTAAATTTGGAGAAAAAATATGAAATGTAAGATTTTTTTGCCTCTTGTTCTCCTGACTTCATTCGTTTCAGCTTCTGCTTTGGCTGATACAAATGAATATGACGAACAAGGACGTATTATCAAAACTGTTTATGATGATGGACGTTATGATGTATACGAATACAACGGCAATAATCATTCTTTTAAAAGCTCATATGATGAGCAGGGTGTTTTGCTTTCAGACAGTATGACGGATTATGATGAGAATCATAACATTATTTATACTGATGAATATACATATAGCCCGGATGGACGCAATGTTTCTCAAAAAATTTATGATACTCCTGAAGCTATTGCTTCTAATGAGCCCAACAAAATTGCAAATTGGGCAGATGAGATTAATGGTCTTGTCGGTTATGAAGACGGGAAATTGTCTATGATGGGAAATGTGAATTTTTCATATGACGAAAACGGACGCATTACTTCAAGCCGTTGCGGGGGGCATGGCGGCATGTTGCCGGGCGACGAAGTTTGGGAAGTAAAGTAATAAGAAAAAGGAAGATGATTATGCAAAAAATTTTTTATTTTATTTTATTTGCGGGGATTTTTTATGCGCAAGGTTCTCTGGCATTGGGTATGGCTAAAGAAGGATCAGATACGTCAAATTGTGGCTCATACAGTTATAGCTATGCAGATGACGGGCGTGTGACAGTAACAGATAACGAAGGCAATGTTCTCGGAACATATTCCGATTTTTCTGCCGCGTTGACGGATATGTACGGCTATGCACCGGAAATGACCTTAAGTGCTTCGGGAAACAATAGTCAATCGGAGCAAAAAGCGGGGCGTTTGATTTATACGGTTCAAGAAGCCGAAAAGCTTTCAAAACCGACAGGGAACAGATTTAGATTAAGATATAAATAAGAAAAACGTATTTGCGTTGTATGCACGGCGCAAGCTTTTCAATCCCTTGGCCTGACGTTTCTTGCAGGTCAAGGGAAGGTTTGTGGTATGCATATGTTGATGATTGAAAATGAGGAGAAGTAGCGAAAAATAAAAAAAACATTTGAAAAATGTTAAGCTTTGGCATAGCATAATGGCAATCATGAAAAAATAAAAAAATAACAAAAGAGAAATGAGCGAAAAATATTTTATTAAAACGTATGGTTGCCAGATGAATGTGTATGATTCACACAGAATGGCGATGATGCTTGAAGAGATGGGCTATCAAAAAGC
>OMQZ01000138.1 GCA_900313355.1 uncultured Rhodospirillaceae bacterium | reverse complement strand
CATTTCTTACTCCTTTCATTTTATAAATTTATCTCTCCTCTCGGAGAGATTTTTTTTATCCTCCTATTGTATCACACCTACCGCTCTGCTTATTTTTCTGATCGAATTTAATTCTATCTGACGCACGCGTTCTTTTGAAATTCGATAAGTCTTACTTAAGTCGTCAAGAGTAGCGGCTCTTTCAGCTAATCGCCTTTTAAATAAAATGTCTTTTTCGCGAGCATTAAGAACACACAAAGCCTTGTTAAAAAGTTTTTTGCGATATTTCATTGTTTCGTAATTAGAAAAACTTTCTTCCTGATTTGGTTTGTTGTCAGAAATAAAATCCATCCATTCTGCCGAACTGTCGGAAGAATCGCCCAAAACGGTATTAAGGGAGCCGTCATGAGACTGCAAACGCATATTCATTTCAGTAACGTCTTGAACTGTAACATCAAGAGATTTAGCAATATCTTGTAAAACTTTCGCCGACATATCCCGATCATCAGTTAAATTGAGTTTATTTTTAATTTTTCGCAAATTAAAAAAAAGTTTTTTTTGAGCTGCTGTTGTGCCGAGCTTAACAAGAGACCATGAGTTTAAAATATATTTTTGAACGGAAGCTTTTATCCACCACAGCGCATAGGTCGAAAACCGGAATCCTTTTTCGGGCTCAAATTTTTCGATAGCATATAAAAGACCGACATTGCCTTCAGCAATCATCTCCGAAATCGGCAACCCGTAGCCTCTGTATTTTGAAACGACTTTAACAACAAGCCTTAAGTGAGAAGTAATTAACTTGTAGGCGATTTTTTTATCATGTGTTTTTTGATATTCAAGAGCCAGGTGATATTCTTCATCTTGTTCCAGAATTGGAAATTTACGAATGTTTTGCAAATAGCGTGTTAAATTATAGTCAGGTGAAAAGTCAAGTCCGAGTTCGCCAGATTGATCCATGTTCTTTCTCCTTAAGCAACTGGTCAGACAAAGCTATCATAAGAAGAAAAAAATTATCCACAATCTAGCAAAAAGTTCTAATAAAAGAAAATCTAATATACGAGATTATGTAATTTTTGATATAAGTCATTCAAATCAGAGGGAAAATCGGCTTCAAAAAAAAGTTTTTCTCCTGTTCTGGGATGCAAAAATCCGAGAGTCGCCGCATGCAAGGCCTGCCGCGGAAAAGTGGTTATATAAGTTTTTATTGGGCTTGGAATCTTAAGGCTGGTTTTAGAATTTACACTATAAACCTTGTCTCCGATGAGATGATGACCTTTAGATGAAAGGTGAACCCTGATTTGGTGAGTGCGTCCTGTCTCAAGTTGACAGCGAACAAGTGATGCATATGTTTGAAAAGCTTCTTTGACTTTATAGTGCGTAATGGCAGATTTGCCGCCTGAGGTTAAAATAGCCATTTTTTTTCGGTCATATTTTGAACGACCGATATTGCCTTCAATTATTCCTTCCAAAGGTGATGGAACACCATAAACAAAAGCATAATAAGTCCGCTCGATAGAGTGTTTCTCAAATTGCTCAGAAAGCCCTATATGTGTAAAATCGTTTTTAGCGACCACCAATAGCCCGCTTGTTTCTTTGTCTATGCGGTGCACAATTCCGGGGCGTTTGACGCCGCCGATGCCCGAAAGGGAGTCTTTTGAATGATATAAAAGAGCATTAACAAGGGTGTTGTCATAAACGCCTGCCCCGGGGTGCACAACCATACCTGCCGGTTTATTAACAACAATCAAATCAGAATCCTCAAAAACGATATCAAGAGGAATATTTTGTGGTTTTGGCTCGGCATCTTGAGGCTCAGGAATTTCAATATCAAAAGTATCGCCGACCTTAACTTTATAGTCAGCAGGTAAAACCTCATCATCTGAGGTTACATAACCGTTTTTTATCAATCTCTGAATTTGTGAACGAGAAAACGAAGTTTGCGAGCTCAAAAACTTGTCAAGACGCAATCCCTGTTCATTTTCCGAAACGTTTAAAAAAATATTGTTTTCTTTTTCCATTGACTAAAAAATTAAAGATATTTTTAAGAGTTTGATTTAAAATATAACAAGATGCAAAAAATGCAAGGTGTTTTTTTCAAGGGGGATCCGATGGCAGAAAAACCAATTGTTGACGTTAATCAGAGCATTTTAAGTCAGCTTGAAAATTTAGACGATGAGATACAAACATCTATCAATCAAAATGAAGAACCGGACGACGAATTTGATAAGTTGCTAAACAGTTTTATCGAATCCGAAAAAGAAGGAGAAGAAACCACAAATTTAGCAGATACGAATACATCGGAAGAAAAAAGCGGCTATAACTACGGAGATGATGAATCTGAACTTGCTCAGGCATACAATAATTTTGTTGATGCGGTAAATACAATAGCCGTAATGCGCGAAATCGAAATGCCGAAAAGAGCGTTCAACGCGAGCCTGCTCGTACCGAATTATAAGCCGAGCATCGGAAAAAAGATTGTGTCGGACACCCTTGCTTGTTGGGATATTTTGTTTGCATCATATCCTGAAAAACTCTCAAATTTGAGTCCGAACGCGACAGATGAACAGTTTTTGAATTTTGCGGAAGGCTTATCTGATCAAAACTTGCAACTTGCCATTATTTCATATGTTGAAATATTAATAGACATTGAAAACTGCGAAATTTCATATGAAGAACGCAGGCTCAAAGCTCAAAGAAAGCGCATAGAGAGGGCTTTATATGAAGAATATCAATACCGTCAGGAACGCAAAAAACGCTTTATTGAAGCCATAGAAAAAAAGAATTTTCCGATAAATGCCGAGCGCTTAATTAATAATTATTTCAAAACAGCCTCAAAAGACGCCAAAGGAGCTTTTGAAGTGTTGACAACAAACCCTGCGGTTTATGCACCGATAGAAAATGACAAAATAAAGCCTCGGTTATTTGGATTAATAAAGCCGAAACCGAAAGACGGAATTCGCGAGAACCACCGTATTGGCGCATATTTAAAGAAGGTTAAGGCATAAGTTGAAAGATTGCAAAAAAAATATAGACAAAATAAAAAAGAGATGTTATAATAAATTAATTTCCGAATAGAAAGGAGCAAAAAAATGGCAGAAGAACTCAACAAAGAAGGCGTAAAAATGGAAACTGAAGGCGTTGAAAAAGAAGTTCAAAAAGAAGAAATCAGAGACAACTTAAATGTTGATCAAAAGCTTGCTTCATCAGCGACGCAAGAAGCTCAAAAAGAACAAAAGGATAGTTTAAAGGTTGAGCAGAACCGTCGTTCGTTAACAGCAGAACAAAGGGAAGAAGGTGCTTATCGCGGAACCTTAACGGTAGACCAGATGGAAGAATATAATAAAGAGAAGAAGAAAGAAGCTCCATTAGAAAATAAGGACTCCGGCGATCCGGTCAGACACGAGCCGGAAAAGAAAAAGAAAGATGCTTTCAAAGAACAAGATATTGTTGAATTTCTCTATAATAATGTGTTTTTAGCCGGAATGAGCTGGTGTTTTGACAGGGTTGAAGAAGGAACAGAATCCTTTATCAACAAGCTGTTGTATAACGCATCTTATAGGCGTCCGAAAGCCGCAACGTCCGAAGCAAAAGCGGTAAGCCCCGTTGTTCAAGAATTTTTAGATCGTGTAACAAATTTAGGAGCAGCATGCGGATATTGGACAGATAAATATGCTGCAGAATGCAAGGATAAAAAAGAAAGATATAAAGGGTATTTTGATGAGCTGAATATCGACTATTCAACAATTTCACCTGAAACTGAAAAAGCGCTGAAAGAAAAATACAATGAAGGTTTTATCGATCAGCTGAAAGCGGACTATGCCAAAGATCCCGCCAAAGTCCGAGCGTTTTTTGAAAAAAACCCAAAACAGCTGATGTCTGCGATGAGTTTGATTGAAACAACGCAAAAACTTGCGGCCCTTCAAACAAATATTGAGATGACAAATGAAGCGATGCAGTCTGTAGAGAAATGGACGGATAAAGATACAGGAAAACTCAAAACAGACGAAATGCTTCAAAAAGAGTTTAAGGCAAAAACAAACGAACGTCATCATCAAATTTTGGTTGCTGTTTCAGATATTTCAGAAGATGCGCGTTTGCTTGCGGAAGCAGAATACATAAACGGTGATGAAGGTCAGCGTCAAGAATTTGTGAAAACAAAGGTTTATGATGTTTATGATCAAAAAATATCAGATGCCAAATCAGCAACCCAAAAAGAACAATTCCAAGCTGAAAAAGAAGAATTTAAAAGAGAATTTGAAGAAGCACAACCTTTCGGAGAAATGACCCGTGAAGCGGAAAATCTCTTGTTTGGTCAAATAGCCTCATTTGAAGTCAATGACTACATTTCAAAACAGGCGACCTTAACAAGTGAACTTAAAGAACTTCAAGAAAAAGAGATTTTAGAAGGGCACTACGACATAAGCGGCAAACACCCTGATAAAGTCGTAAAACGAAAAATAGAAGCACTTGAAAACATCACAGATGACGCCACGACAAAAATGCTCACAGATGATAAAGTGTTTGACAGGGAAGGCTTAAAAGAAAAGGCAATTGCAAGAAGAAGTTTGTATGAAGAAGGTCTCTTGGAACAAGAGGATAAACCTCAAAAAGTGCTTAAAACGATGCAACAGCTTCAAACCTACAGGGAATCAAACCTTAAACAAAAAAAAGAGCAGTTGGAAGAGCGTAAAAAATACTTTAAAGAACGTATAGAAGCCCTCAAAACCCAAAATGCTATAGCTCAAAGCAGTCTTGCGTATGTGGGGTTGATTAATCGAGGTCGTTAAATACATGTTTGCAAAACTGCTAAAATCCATAAAGTTTTTGATTGTTTGCGCCATATGGTCAATCTTTTGGTTTAAGCTGACCGAACAGATTATCTTAAAAATTTGGAACTTTGATTTCTTAAAAGTCTCACAGTGGCAGTTTGTTGCCGAATTTTGGCGCCGAAACGGTGTTATTTACGGTCCTTCTGACTATTTATTGTTTTTAAGTTTATTGGCAATATTGGTTTTATGGGGTGTCGGCTTATCAAAATTAAATAGATTAAGCTACGTAAATTTGCTTTTAAAACCGTTTGAATACTTTTCGGACAAACAAATTGAAAAATATTCAAAAGAAACAAAGCATATGGTGATTAAAAATCTGGTTGTCGGCGAAAAAATAAGCGTTGATGACTTAATTAAACAAAAGATAGAAGAAGAGGGTAGTGCAGAAAAAGTTAAAGAAGCCGAAAATTTAAGACAAAACATTTCAAAAAAAATAATTGAGCGTAAAGGGAAATAAAAGACTTGTTAATTTATCTCAGATATAATATTCTTGAAAACAATAGGAGAAAGCGTTGAAACCTTTGCTCGTTTTAGCAAGAATAACATTCGTCGGATGCCTGTGGAGTATTATCTTCATTGAAGGCATACGTGTTATTGTGCTTGAAAACTGGCGCTTTGATATTTTTTGGCCGGCTCACTGGGCTTATGCGTGGAATTTGTGGCAGGCGGGCTGGGTTATCGACACTCCTAAAGAATGGGCATTTATCTTAATATTGCTTGCTTTTATTCCGTTATGGCTGACAGGTTGGGTTGCTTTGAGCCTTGTCCCGTGGGAAAATTTGATCTGCCGCGTGGTTGCTTGGCCGCTGAAATTTATCAAAGGCTCTGTCGAACCACTGGCACAAACATCTGCGGCAACACCAATCGTGGTCAAGAAAAAATCATATAAAGAAGTTCGTCCGGCGGGCACGCGTATGCCGATTTCAGATTATGAAGCACCTTCGCCTGCGCCTCAGATAGTGGTTCAGCCCGAAATGCAGCAAACAAACACCTCGCACCCCTTAAATCCGGTTAAAGAAAAAGCCGTTACGGCAAGAGAAACGCTTAATCATACCATTTTCGATTTAGATGATGACGATGAGGATTTTGATCTTGATATAGATTCTTTTGACAAAGCGGATATTTTCAAAATTGACACAAACAAAAAAGAAAAGAAAGCTTCTTCAGACAATAATTACCCGATGCCGTCTGAAACAAAGAAATCAAAACCCCGCTTTGATTTTGATGATGAAGACGACGATTTAGAAACATACGAGCCTGTGAGCAGAAACTCAAGAACGAGAAGCAGAGAAGATCGCCGCAGAGAAGATTTTGACGATGAGAGAGAATATAGAAAAGAGCGCCGCACAAACAGAGCTCCGGAAAGAGAAAGACAAAGCAGGCGCGAAGAAAAAGAAATAAACGAAAAGCCGAGACAAACAAGCCGCGGTTCAATCGGTGATTTGCTTGAAGACAGGGGATATGATGTTTTAAGAAACATCAGCTTCAAGAAAACATTGATTGACTATGTTGCTATTGATCAAGAGAAAATTTTGCTTTGTATCGTTGATAAAGAGCCCGGAGACTGGCTTGCGGATGAAGAACGTTTTAATGATGAAGAACCTTTGTGGTTTTCCGAAAATTCGCATAGAATTTCGCCGGTTCGCAAAGCAGATTTGGCACGCCAAAAATTTGAAGAATTGCTTGAAGATTCTGATTTGAGTTTTGAAATAAAGCCGTATGTGGTTATTGTTTCCGGAAACATAATTAACGCGGAAGATATGCTCGATATTTGGTCTGACATGAACATAACTGTTTCTCGTTTTGCAAAAGGTTCGCCCTCTGATTTACCGGCATTGTCAAAATCAGTAGAACAGGCAGAAGAAAAGCTTTCAAGAAACGAAATGGCTGAATTTAAGAAATTAATTAAAAAATTAGTATAAGGAAAAACAATGAAACAAAGAGGAGTTGAGTGGGAAGAATATGACAAGGCCGTCAGATGGATGTTTATGACGATGATTCTGACGTTGACCGTAACAGCCTTGTTAACGATTTTTTCGCTTCCGTTTTCCTACCTTTTGGAAAAAGGCATATCCAAAGAAAACATTCAAACAGTCAAACAATTTTTGAATCACATTTTTGATCATCCGACATTTTTGTTCAAACAATATACGAGCTGGGGACGAAAGCTTTCCGCTTCGCATGAATTTTCAATCAGCCGTTGGATTCCGATATTACCGCTTATCTCACTACCGCTTGGTTTGATTATCGGCGGTGTTTCATGTCCTTATCGTTTTCAATCAAACGTTCATGGTTCAGCGCGTATTGCCACACTTCGTGATATTGAAAAAATGGAGCTTTTGGGTTTTGACGGATTTTGCCAAGTGGTCGGAAAATTCAAAGGTCGCTTGCTTCTCTTAAAAGAAACACTTTCAACACTTTGTTGTGCACCTCCGGGAACCGGTAAAACAGCAGGTGTGGTTATTCCGACGATTTTTAATTCGCCGAAGTTAAGTTTAATTATCAATGACCCGAAACCTGAGCTTTGCTATAACACATCCGGCGCACGCGCAAAAGTCGGACCGGTATTTATCATCAACTGGGGTGCTGAAGACAAACCTTCTGAAGGCATTTATTATCCATCATGGAACCCGTTGTCGCCGAACGCATTGCCTGAAATGGGGCCGGATCGTGATATGTATGTTGACTCGATTTGTAACATCTTGGTCGAAGATCCGAAAGGCGGCGCAGATCCGCACTGGTCTCAAACAGGTCGTGCGGCCTTAAACGGCTTTATCCACTTTATTGCTTCTAAATGTGAACGAGCCCGCGCCAATGACTATTTTATCGGGCGCATTTATGAGGGAAAATTAGATGCGGAGGACAAACGTGTTCTTGAGAGCTATTATCAAGACATGCGTGATCCGATGGTTCCGCAAGCTATTGCAAATTTGAAAAACGGCACCATAACGATTGACAACTATCTTCCGATCGGCACATGGAATTTGTTGCCTGAAAAATGGATAGGCCGCGAGTCTTGCATTGCAATGATTTTGGAATGGCTGACCGAAGCTCAAATCAAGCAGGCGCAAGATATTAAACGTCGTTTGGCAGAAGGTGATCAAATGGCAGCGATGGCTGATCCGATGCATGATTTATTGGATGAAGCTGTCGAAGAAGCCAGAAAATACGGCTATTCTCAACGTTGCTATACCGAACTCAGCTCATTATCAGCCATGCCGGATAAAGAGCGCGGTTCCGTGATCTCGACGGCGTTCGCGGGGATTAATATTTTCAAAAACTCCGCAGTTGTTGCGCGAACAAGTTTTTCTGACCTGCACTTTAAAGACCTGCGCGGTATGAAAGACCCCGTAACCGGCGTTTTCAAACCGATTTCGGTT
>OMQZ01000137.1 GCA_900313355.1 uncultured Rhodospirillaceae bacterium | reverse complement strand
GATGATTTTTATAAAAAAATTTTATATAGTATACCGTAAATTGATTCTAAAACGATGTAGGATACAAATTATGAAGCAAAATTTTCGTGAACATTACGGCCAAAAATTTCACTTAAAAATTGATAATACGCCCGTAGCTGCAACTGATTGTTTTTCTAGACTGTTCTTAATTCTTGGGCTTTTTCTCGGTTTTTTATTTTTGGTGCTCGGCTCATATTTAATCGGCTTTACAACCCTTTCCGGCTCAACTGATTTTGAAAGACACATTGCCCAAACCACCATAAAGATTCATTCTCTTGTATCGACACAAACATTTTCTTATATTATGCTTTTGCTTGGCTTTGGGATTGTTTTTGTTTGTATTTTTCATCTTTTCAGAAGAAAAAAAGTCTTTTTTGACGGCCAAAAAATCATTGTCAAAGACCATCCTGTTTTTGGAAAGCCGCATTCTTTTGAAGAATCAATATCAAGTTACACAGGTGTTCGCCTGCGCTTAAAGTTTTGCCAATACGGGCTTTTAAATCGTAACAAATTCATTATTGAGCTATATCACGATGATCCTGAAAAAATCGTCCCGCTTTATATTTCAATCAACCCGAAACATATTCGTTCGCTTTGGCGCGAATATGCCCTAAAGCTCAACCTCCAACCTATTCATCTTTCTGAAAAAGGTATGGTTTCCCACAGTCCGCAAGACATGGACAAATCATATGCTGACCGCATAAAAGGCTGGGATTTGCCCAAAGATTTCATCAAAACAAAGCAACACACAAATTCCATCATCTGCAAACAAAAAAACGACAAAAAGCTCATCAAAGCGCGCAGCATAAAATTTGATGCATACAGCACCTTAAACCTCGCCATAATCGCCTTATTATCCATAGCTCTGAGTTATTGTTTATATGCCCATACTTTTATTGCAAAATACATTTCTCTTAACTTTTTATTAGCGCTTGATGCTTTGCTTTTAACCTTGATTGTTTATTCGTTTTTGACCTTAATGCTCAAAGACCTTATTTTGATTCACAAAAAGCGCATAATCGTTTTTCGAAAACTTTTCGGCTTTGCGATTCAGGATGCGGTGATTCCGTTTGAAACAATTACAAACATTGATGTTCCGTTTTCACCGGCAACTTCTCGTTATTGTCTTCAAATCACAACCCACAAACAAACGATCAACATTTTCAACAAACACGCCGCTGATGATTTAAGATGGATACGCGGTTTTATTATTTGTGAAATGATGGATTAACCTTATAAATTTGATTGATAATCTCAAAAATTACGTTATATTAAACTAAATTCATATTTGAAGTAAAGGAAAACAAAATGGCAAAAGAAACGAAGAAACAAGCAAAAACCCCTGCTCTTTCAGCTTCAAAAGCAAAAAAGACAGAGGCTTATGACGAATCAATGGCAGATGCTTTCATTATGGAAGTTGACGATGAAGTCAAAAACGACAATTTGAAAGCTTTTTGGAAAAAATATGGTTTATATGTTGTTTTGTTTGTTGTTGTTGTTTTGAGCCTGACCGTCAGCTTTGAAACGATTAAAAACTGGCGCGAAAATCAATTCAGAAAACAAACGGACACATACATTGCCTCTTCGCTTGAAAAAAGCCCTCAAGATATGATTGTTGCCCTTGAAAAAATTGCCGCCGGCAATCATGGAATCTATAGCGAACTCGCGCGCATCCAAATTTCTGACATTTTACTTGAACAAGGCAAAACTCAAGATGCTCTCAATATGTTACAATCTTTGTTCGACAATGATGAGTTAAGCCCGCGCATCAGAAACTTAGCAGCCATTAAACTTGCTTCTCAAAAAGTAGACACAGCACCCTTTTCTGAAATTCAAACGCTTTTAAGACCTGTGATTGATGCTGATGATTCTTGGACACCGATAGCGAAAGAATATTTAGCTCTTTCTGCCATCCAAGCCAAAGACTATCAAACCGCACGCGACTTATACCAACAGCTTCTTCAAGATCCTCGCGTTTCCGATGAATTCAGAAGCCGTGTTCAAGATATGTTAACCGCATTGTCTGACATATAAGAAAGGTCTTATTGATGCATTCAAAAACAAAATTTTTCGGGCTGATATGTTTTCTTTCAGCCCTTTGCGCATGTTCAAGTCACAAAGAGGTTCTCAAAGGTGAACGAATTTCCGTTTTAGATGATCAAGCTCATTTTGCCGTTCAAAGCGAAAAGTCTGAAGCCTCTTTTAACATTTCATCACCTCTTGAGAACGAAACTTGGACTCAAACAGGTTCAAACGCTTCTCACAAAATGCAAAACTTTCTTGCCGGCAAAGATATGACCGAAATATGGTCCTCAAGCTTTGGTGAGGGTTCTTCTAAGCGCAACCTTCTTCTTTCACGCCCTGTCGTTTCGAAAGACAAAATATATGCTCAAGATGTCAATGCCACCGTATATGCTTTTGATTTAAAAACCGGCAAACAACTTTTCAAACAAAAGCTCAAAACCATCAACAAAAACGATTCTGCAAGCGGTTTAAACGGTGTTGGTCTGGCTCTTGAAAACGACCGTTTATATGCTCTTGCCGGATTCGGTTCCGTCTTTGCGCTTGACGCTGACAGTGGTAAAATTTTATGGCGAAAAGACTTAAAAGTTCCACTCAGAACAGCTCCGACCATTGCCTCCGGAAAGCTTTTTATTCAAACGATAGACAATCAGTTTCTTGCCTTAAATACAACTGACGGCTCTGAAATATGGGCATATAACATTTCTTCGGAAGACACTGTTTTAGCAGGCCTTGCGCCTTCTGCCTATAATTTTGAAAAAGAAATTGTTGTGGCCGCCTTTTCAAACGGTGAAATTAAAGCCTTTAACGCGCGCATCGGCTACCCTCTGTGGTCAAACACATTGATTAACACCAAACAAATCACCTCCCAAATCGGCTTAAATGCAATCAAAGCCGCACCTGTTATTGATGGTGATATTGTCTTTTCTGCCGGAACGAGTGATTTAACAATTGCCTCAAACATTGAAACGGGAGAAATTTTGTGGCAGATTCCGATTTCAAGCGCAAGCACGCCGTGTGTTGATAAAGACGCTCTTTTCATTTTATCAGAAAACTTTGAGTTAACGGCTTTAAACAAAAAGACGGGAAAAATTCTCTGGTCTGAAGAGCTTTTAACTGATTTAACCTCTAAACAAAAGCGCGGTTTATATCTTTCAGGTCCGGTTCTTATTAATTCCGAGCTTATGGTCACCTCATCTGACGGAATGGTTTATACTTTTGACCCGAAGAGCGGAAAACAAAAATCAATCTTAAATCTTCATGAAGATATACCTTTCAGCCCGATTGTCGCGCAAAAGAAAGTTATTTTCACAACATCTGACGCCGAGCTCATTGTGTTTGAATAGGAAAAGAGATGTATTTAACTGTCGCCATAATCGGACGCCCGAATGTCGGAAAATCGACCCTCTTAAATCGCTTGGCAGGTCGAAAGATTGCCCTTGTTCATGACACCCCCGGTGTTACACGCGACCGCAAAGAAGTTTTTGCCGACTTTCGCGATATTGCCTTAAAACTGATTGACACAGCGGGTTTTGAAACCGGTGACGAAACAAGCATTGAAACGCGTATGTATAAACAAACAAAGCGCGCGATTGATGAGGCTGACGTTTGCTTATTTATGATCGACTCAAGATCGGGGCTTCATCCTTATGATGAAACATTTGCCGCCCTTGTTCGCCAAAGCCGCAAACCGGTCATTTTGCTTGCAAACAAATGTGAAGGCAAAGCTCAGGAAGACAGTATTTTTGAAGCCTACAAATTAGGTCTTGGCGAACCGATTCCCTTTTCTGCCGAACACGGGCTTGGCTTAGAAGACCTTTATGAAAGCCTTAAAACTTATTATAAAAACGAAAAAGAAGATGAAAAAGAAGAAGAAAAGGATGAAACTTCTCGCCCGATAGATTTGGCGATTGTCGGCCGTCCGAATGTCGGAAAGTCAACTTTAACAAACGCTTTGCTCGGCGATGAACGTATGCTCACAGGCCCCGAAGCCGGCATAACGCGTGATGCCATAAAATCCGAATGGTCCTACAAAGGTCAAAAAATAAATCTTGTTGACACGGCAGGGCTCAGACGCCAAAGCAAAATCACCGATTCTCTTGAAAAGATGTCTGCTGCTTCGACAAAACACGCTGCTTTTATGGCTCAGGTTGTTGTTTTGGTTCTTGATGCCGACGCTGTTTTAGATAAACAAGATTTAACCATCGCCCGTCAGGTGATTGACGAAGGGCGTGCCCTTGTCATTGCCGTCAACAAATGGGACATCGCCGACCGCCAAAAAACCATTCAAAAACTAAACGACAAACTCCAAACTTCACTGACACAGGTCAGCGGTATTCCGACAATTACCATTTCCGCCTTAAAAAAACAAGGTCTTGATAAATTGATGGACGCCGTCCTAAAGGTTTATAAACGCTGGAACACACGCATTCCGACATCGCCCTTAAATCAGTGGTTTGCTGATGTCCAAGCTCAAAACCCGCCGCCGCTTGGCAAAAACAATCGCCGCATAAAATTAAAATACATCACACAAGCAAAAACGCGCCCACCGGCATTTTTCCTCTTTTCGAGCAATCCGGAGGGCCTGCCTGATTCATATTTAAGATATTTGACAAACAGTCTGCGCGAAACATTTAACTTAGGCGGCATCCCTATTCGCATCACCGTACGCAAACAAGATAACCCTTACGCTTAAAACATCGATAATTGCCGGAGCGCCGCGCGTCTCAACCATCGAACGCCCAAAAGAAGAAGTCATCCCTCACTTCGACATTTTCCCCTTCCTGTCACCTTTGGGCTCGTTCCGAAGGTCCACCTTTAACCTGTCAGCCTTCCGAACAGGTCAGATAGAGTTATTTGCAAGGCGAGCAAAATTCTAGCGTACAAAAAAGTACGTGAATTTTTCCGCTCTCGCAGTTTTTGCTTTAGATGACACCTTATAAAAAAGCTCGGAGAACAGGTCAGATAGAGTTGAAATAAAAGCACAAGTACCGCAGCGTACATAAAGGTACGTGAGGACACTTCTGTCTTGCGGTTTTTGCTCTGGATGACACCTTATAAAAAAGCTCGGAGAATAGGTCAGATAGAGTTGAAATAAAAGCGGAAGTACCGCAGCGTACATTAAAGGTACGT
>OMQZ01000144.1 GCA_900313355.1 uncultured Rhodospirillaceae bacterium | reverse complement strand
GGAACGCACGACGAACTTTTAGGCATTGAAAACGGGGCTTATAAAACCCTTTATAATGCACAATTTAAAAGATAAAACTTATTGCAGGGTATAATTTCCGCTCGAAAGCAGAACCGTTTTCGGATCAATATTCTGAACAAGGACGGCTTGAAAAACAGGATAAAGCTGCTCGCATTCATTGAGGGCGATATTGATGATTTGATTGAGTTTATGCTCAAAATTTAGGTCTTGGAAATCAACAATAATAGAGTGTTTAAAGACGGGGGCATCGTGTTCCGCCCAATAAGAAAAATGACCGACCCAGAGATTTTCGTTAAGCATGGCAAGCAGTTCAAAAATACGGCTTTTGTCGCAGGACTTGTTTTCGATATTCATAAAACAGGAAAAATGAAGGCATTTTAATCGTTCTTCCCATGCAAAGAAAAGAAGCATATCACTCCATTTTCCCTGAACTTCGACAACGATTTCATTTAAATTTCGGCGTTCAAATTCAAACGATTTTTGACCGAAGATATTTTCAACGGTATCAATCGGATTTTGATGAATTTGTTCTCCTGCTCTTAAAAACATCGAAAAAAAGCCTTTTTGATAAACTCGATTTTCAGCATATAAATCGCTTGCGACTCTGACAATAAAATTGATAAAGTTTTGCAATAAAAATAATAAAAATTTTAAGCGTATTTTTTTATTTTTTGAAAATCAAAAGGTTAAAATTTTTGTAGTGAACACTTTAATTTTTAATGTGGATATTTATGGGGATATTAATATACTTTTAAAAATTATGATTTCGAATATGAGGGATTTTTATCAATGACAGGATTGGCTTATCCGAAAATATCGCCTGTTTTGCTCAGCCTTGGACCTGTTGACATCAGGTGGTATTCTTTGGCATATCTGGCAGGCATCGTTGCTGCATGGTTCTTGATTTATAAAAACATAAAAAAATATAATCTTCCGATAACAAAATCTTCGCTTGATGACATGATTTTTAATGTGACGCTTGGGATTATTTTAGGCGGTCGGATTTTTTATGTTCTATTTTATAACTTTGAAATGTTTCGGGCAAATCCGTTGGAAATTTTTGCGCTCTGGCATGGCGGAATGTCTTTTCATGGCGGGTTGACAGGCGCGATTTTAGGGCTTTTATACAGTGCAAAAAAAATGAAATATCCGTTTTTCGGACTTTCTGATTTAGCGGCTTTATATACGCCGATTGGTCTGTTTTTGGGAAGGTTAGCCAATTTTGTAAACGATGAATTGTGGGGCAGACAAACAGATCTGCCTTGGGCAATAAGATTTCCGAATGGGGGATATTTGCCGCGCCATCCGTCTCAATTATATGAAGCAGGCCTTGAGGGAATTTTGCTTTTCACTCTTTTAAATATATTATGGCGCTACGAATGGGTGAGAAAAACACAAGGCTTTATTTCAGGGCTGTTTTTGATTGTTTATGGATTGAGCCGAATGTTTGTGGAATGTTTTCGCGAGCCCGACAGCCAAATCGGCTTTGTTTTTTCGCACATGACGATGGGCCAACTTCTCTCAATACCGTTCTTAATTGCAGGCTTTGTTATTTTGTATGGCGCATGGAAAAAATCAGGCACGCGATAATCTTTTTGATTTGTTTAAACGTTCAATTTCTTCACAGAAGGTCATATTCTGAGTGAATTTATATTTTTGCTGGAAACTTTCATGCATACGAAGCAAAACAGCATGAGCATCAACGTCGCTTCGACGCTTTTCGGAAACGACCGGTGTGATTGTGAGCTTTAAGATTTTTTTCTTTGATAAGACAAACTCGGTTTTGGCGATTAAGCGACGTATATCTTCGGTGATGGCGTAGGCTTCTTTGATGTCGCTGTCAAAAAAGATTAAGCAAAACTCATCAACGCGCAAACGGTAAAGAAACGCCGGCGGATTGAGAGATTGGAGGCGTCTGATGACCATCAAGGTCAGCTTATCGGTTTGTTTTTGGCCGAAAACTTTTAAGAGTTTGGCATAGTTATCAATATAGAAAAACGAGAGAGTGTATTTTGGCGGAAATTTTTTAAGATCATGACGGTTAAAAGAATTTTTGGAATAAACCCCCGTGAGCTCATCCTTAAAATAATGATAAGAGACAAAATAAAGATTTGAAACAAGCAATATAAGGTTTGCGCCAAAGAGATAAGCCAAAAAGGTTGAGGGATTTGAAACAGCCTGTAAGGCGATAAAAAGAGCGATAAAAACAAAAAATTCGCCGACATAAAGGCTGTTAGGGTTGCGGCTGATTGAAAAGAGAAGGTAGAAAAACGAAATTGCCCAAAAAGCATATGAAAGATAAGAAATAAGCGAGTCGAGCGCGCTGAAATCAAAAAGATAAAAGTTTTCGATAAATGACGCTTCAAGCATAAAAAATGCAAAGAGATAAAACAAATGAGGCGGTTTTTTTTCTAAATGCGAAATATAAAGAAAATTGAGCGGTAAAAGAAGCTCAAGGCAAGAAACAAGAGATTGTGTTTCAAAAGCCAGATTCTCTGCACGCAGTCTGTTAAAACAAACAAAAACAATGCCTAAAAGAATGAGGAAAAAAATATGTTTGATGTTTTTTGAAAAGAGCATGAGAGCAATGTTGAGAGCAAAAACGACATAAAATAGAACGAGTAAGGTTCGGTCGTGATAGGGCTCAAAAGAAGGATAGGCCGAGCAAAAGAAAGTTACGACAAACAATATGAGTGCCGGAATATATGATGTTTTGACACAATTCAAAAACTCAAACAAAAAGCGCACGTTAAAACCTTTCTTCAAAAACGAAAAAAGGATACACCCCAAAGGTTTAAATTTTGTTGACACACTTTAAAATAGAGCTATCGCCATAGGAATAAAAGCGATATTTCTCTTTCATGGCGTGCGCATAAGCTTTTTTCATGGTTTCCGTTCCGGCGATGGCGCAGATGAGCATAAAAAGGGTTGATTTCGGCAAATGAAAGTTTGTGATAATCATATCAATAATCTTAAATTTGTAGCCCGGAGTGATGAAAATGTTTGTTTCGCCATAAAAGGGGTGAAGCATACCTTTTTCATCGGCAGCACTTTCCAAAAGTCTGACAGAAGTTGTGCCGACGGCAATAATGCGACGGCCCTCACGCTTTGCTTGATTGATCATGTCGGCTGTATTTTGAGTGATGATTCCGAATTCGGCATGCATTTTATGATTTTCGGTGTCGTCTGTTTTAACGGGCAAAAATGTGCCGGCTCCGACATGAAGCGTTAAAAAAACTTTTTGAACACCTACCTTGTCAAGCTCGTCTAAAACATTTTGCGTAAAATGAAGACCGGCGGTCGGTGCGGCAACGGCCCCTTCATATTTGGCATAAACGGTTTGATAGTCTTCTTTGTCGTTATAGGGGTTCCAAAGACCTTTTAAGGGCTTGTCGCGCTTAATATACGGCGGAAGCGGCATTGAGCCGTATTTTTGAAGATTTGAGCCAAGCGAATCGACTCCGCATAAAAATTCGATTTCGACTCCGTCTTGCAGGTCTTTTTTCAAAACTTTAGCCTGAAATGTCGATTCTAAAACCGAAATATCGGAAGTATAGAAAGTTATGATATCACCAGGCTTGAGCCTTTTTGAATTTTTGATAAAACTCCACCAAGAAAGGCCGTCAACAGGGTGATAAAGCGTGAGTTCAACCAAAGCGTCGCCCCTTGCGCCGTATAAACGCGCAGGAATGACTTTGGTGTCGTTAAAAACAAGGACATCACCTTTTTGTAAAATTTTCGGCAAATCGTAAAAGTGTCTGTCAACGATTCGTTGCCCGTCAGACAAGTCAAGAAGGCGCGAGCTGTCACGAGGTTTGGCGGGTTCTTTCGCGATCAGGTCTTTGTCTAAATTAAAGTCAAATATGTCAACTTTCATTTGAAAAATGTCCTTGAAAAAAAAAGCTTTACTTGAATGCGTTTATAGTGTATAATTAAAGACAAAGCAAGCAAAAATTGCTTAAAGTTTAATTATTGTTTCTGGCCGATAAAATTTGGCTAAAATTTATTTTGTCAAAAAAAGTTCTTGATTTAATCAAAAAAATGGTGTATAGTACCATCAAATTTATGTGAAAATGCTATTTGGGAGAAAATGAAAATGGCAAAAGAAATGACATTAGATGAAGCAATTGAGATTTTGAAAGG
>OMQZ01000136.1 GCA_900313355.1 uncultured Rhodospirillaceae bacterium | reverse complement strand
TTAATATCATCATAATCGCAAGGATAATTCGAGAGCTTTGCGTGCGAAATCAAATGCGGACCTTCTTTATAAAAAGCATCTCCGCCTTGTTCGTGTGTATAGGCTTCATCAACATCTTGAAGGCTCATAACGTTCGATTTGTGTTTTCTGATACGGTTCGAAATCAGCGCCATCGAAAGAAGGTCTATTTTTCCGACATCGCTCTTATAAAACGCTTCATCATATCGGCGCACCAAATCATAGCGAGCTTTAAACGCGGGCATCAAAGTCTGCTCGAGCTCACATACAAAATCTTTCTCTGTCATTTCACTTATAAAAGCCATAATAGTTAATATATCATAATTAAAACGTTTTGTCAAACTAAAAGAACACGCGCCCGAATCGGAATTTTAGGTATCAAAAAAAAACCTCTCTTTCGAGAGGCTTTTATTTGATTAAGCGTTTTTGCCGATCTTTTTAATTCCGCCCATATAAGGTTGTAATTTTGGCGGGATATTGACCGTGCCGTCGGCATTTTGGTGGTTTTCAATAAACGGCACCAAAGCGCGCGGAGTGGCAATACCTGTGTTATTCAAAGTGTGGACATACTTAACCTTGCCGTCAGCATTTGCGCGATAACGAAGATTTGTGCGTCTTGCTTGCCAATCGGTGATGTTCGAACAAGAGTGTGTCTCACGATAGCAGTTTTGAGAAGGAACCCATGCCTCTAAGTCATATTGACGATATTTCGGCGCGCCCATATCGCCCGTGCAAACTTCCAAAACGCGGTAGGGCAGTTCAAAGTCTTGCAAAACTTCTTCTGAAATTTGCAGAAGCTTTTGATGCCACTTTTCGCTCTCATTCACATCTCCCGCACAAATCACAAATTGTTCGGTTTTCATAAATTGGTGAACACGAACCAACCCTCTGGTATCTTTTCCGGCTGCGCCAGCTTCACGTCTGAAACAAGGTGAAAAACCGGCATATAAAACAGGGAGCTCGCTTTCGGTTAAAATTTCATCTGCTCTGAGCGAGTTCAAAATAAGCTCTGCCGTGCCTGAAAGATAAATGTCATCTTGGGGCAGATAATAAACTTCATCACGCGAAAACGGCAAATATCCTTGTCCGTAAAGCGGTTTTTCTTTAGAAATAGACGGCACCGTAATCACCTGAAAGCCGTAAGAACGAAGTTTATCCAAAACGAACATATGCATTGCAAGCTCTAATTTTGCAAGTTCGTTTTTGATGGCATATGTGCGCGTGCCCGAAACTTTGGCGATGCGCTCCATTTCAGACCAATCGTTTATTTCCATCAGCTCAATATGATCTTTCGGCTCAAAATCAAAGTGAGGCACTTCGCCGACATATCTGCGCACAACGTTTGCACTGTCATCAGGACCGACAGGCGTCTCAGGTGAGGGCATGTTCGGCATTTTGAGCATCATCAAGTCAAACTTTTCGCTTAAGTCTGATAGCTCTTGTTCTTGAAGTTTGAATTTTTCACCAAGCTCCTTGCTTTTTGCGATAATGTTCGGGCGGTCTTCAGCTGAAGCTGATTTGATTTGATTGCTTAACTTGTTTTTTTCTTCTGCCAGGCTTTGAGAAGATGTTTTTAAAGTTGTGATTTGTTTATGAAGAGCAATCAGCTCATCTAAATCCAAATCTTCTTTAGTGTAGCCTTTTTTGGTTAAACCGTCTTGAACGAGGTCTTTGTTTTCTATAATAAATTTAATGTCCGGCATTTTAATGTCCTATTTTTGATAAAAACATATTGATTTAAACTGAAAAACACATTATCAATTTTAATATTAGTTTACAACAAGAAAATGCAAAAAGGGAATAAAAAATGCAAAATAAAACAGTTTTAACCGGAGTAAAACCCACAGGGACGCCTCATATCGGCAATCTGGTCGGCGCAATCAAGCCTGCTATTGAGCTCGGACACAAGGTTTTGGAAGCGGGCGGCAAACATTTGATGTTTATCGCAGATTATCACGCCATTAATGCCGAAAAAGACCCGGCTGTTTTAAATCAAAAATTAAAAGAAATCGCTTGTATTTATTTGGCTTTCGGCTTGGATCCGAACAAATCCGTTTTCTATAAGCAATCAGATATTCCCGAAATCCCTGAAATCACGACAATTTTATTTTCATACACCCCGAAAGGCTTTATGAACAAGGCTCACGCCTACAAAGCAGCCGTCGATAAAAACCGCGCGGCCGGAAAACCTGATGATGATTTAATCAATATGGGCCTTTATACATATCCTGTCTTGATGGCGGCAGATATCTTAGCTTATGACACAGATATTGTCCCTGTCGGCAAAGATCAGGTTCAGCATGTTGAAATTGCACGCGATATTGCAGGTATGATCAATTCTCATTACGGCAAAGAGCTCTTAAAATTGCCCGAATATTCTTTAACAAAGAATGCCGTTCTTGTGCCCGGTATTGACGGAAGCAAAATGAAAATGAGCAAATCAAGCAATAATGTTATTCCGATTTTTGCAGACAAAGCCGAAATTAAAAAGGCCGTTTTCTCAATTAAAACAGACTCGCGTCCGATGGAAGAACCGAAAAATCCGGATGATGTTTTGGTTTATGAGATTTATAAAGCTGTTGCGCCTGAAGACAAGGTTTTGGAAATGGCAGAGGGGTTGAGACAAGGAAAACTCGGTTACGGACATATTAAAAATATGCTCTTAGATGCTGTTTTAGACGCAACTCTTGATGCCAAAGAAAAATATGAATATTATATGGCTCACGAAAAAGAGGTAAACGAAATGTTGGAACTCGGCGCTTCAAAGGCTCGCCCGATTGCGACGAAAGTCCTCGAGCGCCTGAAGAATGCCGTTTTCGGGAGATAACGTTTTTGTCGCCTGTTTGGAAACAAAGAAAAAATGCTTTTTTAAGAAATGCGCGTGCCAAATACGCCCTGATTATTTTTGGCTTTATCTTTGTTTTATCTCTCTTTGCGGAACTGATTGCAAATGATAAACCTTTGATTTTAAAGTATAATAATCATTATTATTTTCCCGTCGTTCAAACTTTGACCGACAAGTTTTTAGGTGGTGATTTTGAAACACCGGCAGATTATAAAGATCCTTTGATTAAATCAAATATCAACAAAAACGGCTTTATGCTCATGCCGCTCATTCCTTTTTCATACAATACCGTTGATTATGACTTAACAACGCCGACGCCGTCCGCGCCCTCAAAAACTCATTGGCTCGGCACGGATGACGAAGGAAGAGATATTGTCGCGCGTATTCTTTACGGCATTCGGTTATCTGTTGTGTTCGCTTTTGTTTTAACGCTTTTTTCTTCGGCTTTGGGTATTTTAATCGGCGCGGTTCAAGGTTATTTTGGCGGCAAAATTGATATCGTTTTTCAAAGGT
>OMQZ01000135.1 GCA_900313355.1 uncultured Rhodospirillaceae bacterium | reverse complement strand
TTAGATGATGATATTCCATTTTAAGGAGAAAGTTATGATGACGGATAATAATGGACGGTCAATGGTTGAGATGTTGGGTGTCTTGGCGATTATTGCCGTTATTACATCCGGTTCGTTAATCGGATATTCAAAGGCAATGCGTCGCCATCGTTTGAATGAAACAATTACGCAAGTTGCGCTCATGATGACAAATATTCGCACTTTTTACAGCACAACGGATAGTTATGAGAGTTTTGATGAGAACACGGCTGCGCGTTATAACATGGTTACGGAGCGTATGAAGGGCGTTGACGGAACCTTGATGAACCCTTATAAAGGCAGAGTTAATATCACGCGTGGAAAGGCTGTGCAGGGCGGACCGGACAATACGGCTTTTATTATCACTTATCGCGATTTGCCGGTTGAGGCTTGCGTCGGTTTGGCAACAATGGATTGGGGAATCGGTGAAAAGGTCGGACTGATCGGTGTTTCGGTCGGAGCTGATGACGGTGAACCAGATTTTCCGGTTAAGCCTTCTGAATATTTTACGGTAAATAAACAGACGCGTCCTTTGACAATGAGTGAGGCGGCTGAGCATTGCGCAGGAGAGGATCCTTCAGCATCGCGCAGTGTGGTTGCGTGGAAGTATTTTTAAGGATACCAAAACAAAAAAAAGAGAGCCGAAAGGCTCTTTTTTTTAAAAGTATTTCCAAGAAAATGAGCTTCGCGGGTAAAGGGGATCGTCGCCCGAACAATGGTCGGCGGCTTCGGTCATCGAGAGCGGAGCGGTCATTTTGTTGACTGTGTAAACCTCAGAAAGCGGGTGAGGATAGTTTGGCTCTTCACCGTTTTCACCAACAGCAATACCGATTAAACCGACTTTTTCATCAAAAGCCCAATCGCGCTGAGCAAGCATCACACATGCTTCAGTAGGCAAGTCATAATATGTGATGATAAAAGCAGTTTTGTTCGGGCCGTCATGGACTGCGCGATCAAGAGTTATGCGAACACGCCCTTTATACGGGCTGAGCAGATATTGACCTTTGCCTAACATATCTTCAGAAATCATATTGAATTTGACGGCAGTTTCCATGTCGAAGGTTTCATAAGAATCGACATTGGCATAAAAAGCGCGAATGTTTGTTGATATTAAGGCGACTTGGTGAATGACCTGATTTAAGCGATGGCGACGCATTGCTTTTGAGTAGCTGACTAATGCACCGGCAGATAAAGCGGCAATGATAGCAAGGATTCCCATGATTTCAATCATTGATCTACCAAGGTTTTGTTTGGTTAAGATATGTGCATTTTTTATTTTCATTGCAGACCTACCTGAATAGTCTAATATTAATATCCTAATATTTATTTAAGAATAATACAATATTATCTTTAGTCATAAGCATTTGGTAAAAAAAAAGAGCCTGCAGGCTCTATTTTTTTTCATTGATGATTTTTAAGGCTTCTTCCAAGCTTAAATCGGGTTTGCGCAACTTTGGCGGAATAGCATAGTTTGTTTTGCCGCATTTAAGGTATAGACCATAGCGTCCGGTGGCTAAAACGACATCTTCTTTTGTTGAGGGATTTTTGCCTAAAACTGTCGATTCAGCTTTTGCTTTTGCGCCTTCTAAAAGTTTGAGAGCGCGCTCTTTGGTGATGTTGAATATGGTGTCATCACCGGTTAATGAGCGCGATTTTGTGCCCTGTTTGATGTAAGGGCCGAATTTGCCTAAGTTAACTTCAATGCCGTCACCTAAGTCTTTCGGGAGGCTGACAAGAATTTGAGCCTGATCAAAAGAAAGTTCTTCCGGTTTAATGTTTCGAGGCAGAGCAACTCTTTTCGGCTTTTCTGTTAAGGCTGTTGCATCTTCACCTAATTGAACGTAAAAACCGTAAGGACCCTTTTTGAGGTATAGGTTTAATTTATTATGGGTTCCGAGAAGTTTGTCTTCGGGTTTCGGTTCTTTTAAGGTGTTGTTTTCTTGTTCTTCTTCATCCTTGACATCTGTTAAGGGTTTTGTGTATTTGCAATCAGGATAGTTCGAGCAACCCAGAAAAGCACCGAATTTTCCGAGCTTTATGCTTAAATGCCCTTTATGGCATTCAGGGCAAAGGCGCGGATCAGAGCCGTCTTTTGTTTCGGGAAACAGGTGGTGAGCTAAAACTTCATCAATCTTTTCAATCACGTCTGAAACTTTTAACGGAGAGACAGAATCAATATTTTTAATGAATTTTGCCCAGAAACCGGATAGGAGTTTTTTCCAATCCATTTTGCCGTTTGAAACGTCATCTAAGAACTCTTCAAGC
>OMQZ01000134.1 GCA_900313355.1 uncultured Rhodospirillaceae bacterium | reverse complement strand
AATACGGTTTATGACAGCTTAGGGGCTTGTACGAATGCTGTTACGGTAACATATGATTCGTATGCTGTTTTTGTTGGGGATTGTAATGTATGTAACAACAACGGATCAATCGGTTGGTATCCGACTTGCAATGATACACATGATTCACTTCCGAGTGGGGCAACTTATGTAACTGACGGATATTATACCTGTTGTATGGAATGGGCAGGCGGAACAATGTTGCCGAGCTCATGTACCGGCAACCAGGGTCGTGTCTGTGTACGCTGGACATATTACGGAGGTACGTCACTATGTCAGCAATGGCGTTATTTACAGTGTGAACAGAACGGACAAATACTTCCGTATAACCCTGTTTATTCTTGGAATGAAGTCGGAGAAGTTTCGCTCGGTAACAAGAGTTGCTCAGATACTTGTTATATTAAGCCGAATTGTGAGACGCAGAATGCTGGTTTGTGCGGAAATGTTTCCTGTGAGCCTCATATGTGTGCATTAAATTCGTACCCTTACAACGCGTCAAATAAAGGCAATGCTGATTTGGTTCAACCTTCTTGTACGCCGATTGATTCTGACTGTTCGGTGGGAGAAACGGGATATGCGGGTTTGAGCTGTAACACGACAACATATTCTTATTATACAGGGCATTTACCATCGCACGGTACTTTGACGGGCATTTCTGATTCGCTTTGTTGCACGGACAGCAGCAGTGTGAAATATTGTTCAGATTTCAACTGTACGGGAAATAGAGTTAAGACAGCCAATGGCTTAGGATGTGAATGTGCAGAAGGGTATACAGGTAGTAATTGTGTGGCTAAAACGTGTGCAGATAATACTGATGGATATATATATGCTTCTGAGAATACATGTCTTTCAGCTAATTCAGGGCATGTTTGTGCTAAAAGTTCTTCTCAGTATAAACTTGGTTCAAGCATGAGCTATTGTTGGTCAGTTGGTGGCTGTGATAGCACACATTGTGGCAGTAATTGTGAAGATACAGTTTATACTTGCAATACAAATACTTACCCATACCATAATAATAATGCTACACATTTGGTAGTTGAGGGTGAGTGTATAGATATTCAAGGAGGTGGTTCATCTAGTTGTACAATTACGCGTCACTACAGTTCGGCTTACTGTACAGATGGATATACTCTTTCGGGAACTTATGACAATCCGTCTTGTATTCTACCATGTACATGTAACTATGGGCCAGATAAGCCAAATTCAACGCATTGTCAACGGTTGACAGGTGCATGTGGTAATAACTGCTATGAATATTGTTCTTGTGAGGAGGGATATGAAAAAGAGAGCAGCGCTGAGGATGCGGCTTGTGTTCCTGTCGTTGTCAAGGATTGTAGCTATTATCATGAATATTCGTCATGTAAGGGTGCACCATCTCGTTGTGAGGGATATAAGAATGTACATGGTTCTCTTGTATGTTACACGACAAATGATGCAAGAAAATGCGATAATAAGAGCTATAAATATAAGAGTGATTGTGAAGATTACTGCAGTACAAGCACGTGTTATGAAGTTACTCAAGCTATAGGAGATTGGGAGGACGGAGATATCGGTTGTTACTCTTGTAGTACCTATTTCTAAATTAACTCTCTTATTGAGCAAAAAATCCCCTCGGTGGTTTTAGCCGAGGGGATTCTTTTTGTATGGTTTTGGTTAAAAGAATTTGAAGATCTAGAAACGCTTTAAGGCGTTTCGTCGGTCACTTGTTTTGTAATTTTGTTGCGGTTGCTGTCGCTGTCCTTACAAAATAAACAAAACAGCGCCGTTTGTGTTGAAAACGACATTTGAAGGTCGTTTTCATCCTCACGCCCTAGACGATTGCTGACGCAATCGAGGGATGACTGGTTAAAAAATGACTTGTGCTGACGGAAGTATGATAAGTTTTAAGGATTGATAAGCAAAAAAAACACCACTCTTTTGAGTGGTGTTTGAGCCAACATTTATAATAATTTTTAGAACAAAGGCATGCCTTTATCCATTTTGATTTTTTGTTGTTCCATAACGGTTGAAAGGTTTAGCTTTCCGTTTCGGAACATGCTTCGAACTTGGCAACCGGCACTTAAATCAGGGTTTGCAAATACATAAGTTACGCTGATTTGTTTCGGCGCGCCTGATAAGATTTGGTGGAGGCAGCCTAAAAAGCCGTTTGCCACCAATTCGAATGCCATTTCTTCGGAAATTCCGGAAGATGCGGCGTATTTTACAAGAGAGTTAATAGAGTCAGAAACGTTGTTTGCGTGAATGGTTGATAAAACCAAGTGGCCTGATGTGGCGGCACGCAAAGCTTCTGAGGCAACGTTCGGGTCACGAATCTCACCGAGGTAGATGTAACGCGGTTTTGAACGGAGCGCCGATTTAATACCTTCTTGCCAAATGCCGTCAGGCGGGGTTGTTTGTTTGCAAAGCCCAAGTTCGCCGGATGGGGTTAAATAAACACCGTCAAGAGGCAACTCGATCGGGTCTTCAATTGTGAAGCAATAGCCGCCTTTTTGGGTTAAGTATTCTTGCAAGAGGGCTGAAATGGTTGTTGATTTACCTGAACCGGTCGGACCTGCAAGCAAAATCAACCCTGAGCGACCGGATAAAGAAAGCAGATATTTATATAAACCTACCGGCAAGCCAAGGCTTTTTAAGTTTGGAACGGTTACAGGCATTTTACGGGCGCAGAATTGCGGTCCGTCACCGGAGATTGTGCGCTCAACACGGTAATGGCGTCCGTGATAAGTTAACAAATATGAGCGGTTTCTGCCATCAAAAGTGGCTTCAAGTTGTTGTAAAAATTCAGGATAGTCTTCAAAGGTCACAACTTTTAAGCCGGCGTCAGATTTGGCCGCCCATGTGTAGCACTTTTTATCAGGGGTGATGTAAACATCAGAGAACGGCACATCATTGATTTTTCCTAAATGTTCGCAAGGAATCAAATCAGGTATTTTGTCGGCTTCGGCGAGTTGTGCCTTGATACGTTCCAAGTGTTGCTCAGGCGTTAAGATGCGCGGGCGCGGCATTTCAATACGCGGTGCGGCAGGACGCGGCTGAGGCTGAGGACGTGCTGCAGGTGCGGCTTGAGGCTGAACAGGCTCGGGAGCCGGTTGTTGCGGGGTGTGCATTGCGGGGCGCTCAGGCGCTTTCGGCGCAGAATCCTCTGATTTTTGCGGAAATAAACTCATGAGAAAAACCTTTCATATATCTTAATCAAATTTGATGGGGTGATTATATGTCAGATATTATAAAAAAAATGTTAATCAAGGGGATGAAATTTAAAGATCCCTTGATGCATTCGCCTGTCGGCGAAGCGAGAGATGACAGTTAAATGAGGGGTGATAAAGTGTGGGTTAGTTGTTGTTTAAAATCAGGCGTTTAAGCGAAGCCGGGATTTTGTCTGTCTTTTTAAGATTGTGTTGTTTTGTGTATTCTTTCCAATATTTTGGGGAATAACAGCCTGTTTCGACTTTTTCGGGCAAGAACCAAAATTGATTGTTTTTTGAGAGGATTTGGCAATGTCCGAGTGTGGACGATTTGAAGGTTTTAGATTGCATTTTTTCAATCAGTTTCAAAACTTTTTCGGCTTCAGGCTGATAAGCGGCTTGAGAAATTGATTGTAATAAAAAGCAGATTAAGCGATATTGCAATTCTTGAGGTTGGCTTAAAAAGAAGTTTTCTTGACAGCTGTATGCTTTTTCATGCCAACGTTTGAAGTTGTTTTGAATTAGGCTTTGAATTTTGAAAGAAAAATAGTCCCTTGAGTTTTGCAAACGTTGCATCGTTTGAACAATTTTGAGCGGGGAGATGTCTGTTGCTTCTTCAAGCAGAGGTAAAAAACGACGCATACGTACACGCAACAAATTTTCATCATTATTGCTTTCGTCTTCAATCCATGAAATACGGCGCTTTTTTAAATAGGCTTTGAATACGGACGGATCTGTTGTTAAAAACGGACGAAGAATGGTGATGTTTGAGATTTTGCTTAATTCGTTCATCCCACACAAACCATCAAGACCGCTTCCACGCTGAAGGCGCATTAAAAATGTTTCGGCTTGGTCAAATAAGTGGTGAGCCGTGATTAAATATGACACATTGTTCTTTTGGCACCAATTGCAAATAAGATTGTAACGAGCCTGTCGGGCGCGCTCTTCAATGCCGGTAGAGGGCTTTTTACCGCTCCATGTTAAAATGTGGTGTTCGATGTTGTTTTGAAGCATTATCTTTTTAACATAGGCGGCCTCATCAGTTGAGGACGGGCGAAGTTTGTGGTCAACCGTTAAGGCAACAATTTTATAGCCTTTTTTTGAGAGCTCATCATTTAGGATCAGCACGCAAGCAAGAGAATCCGCACCGCCCGAAACGCCGACAGCCAGTGTTTGCGGTTTGATGTTGTGTTTTTCAAGAAAGTCTTGAAACATATTTTATTTGCATCCGATTTTTGAGGCTTGTGATTTTGCTTTTTCTTTAAGTTCGGCGTCAGCTTTCGGAAACTCGACAGCAACATTTTTTAAGGCTGTGCAAGCTTCATTTTTTTTGCCGAGTTGAGACATCGAAAGCCCGAGCTTATATAGGCTGTCTGCGCCTTTGTTGCCGCTTTTATAGTTTTCATATCCTTTTCCAAAGGCCACAGCGGCTTTGGCATAATTTGCATCTTTATAATAAACTTCACCGAGCCAATATTGCGCATTTGAGGCGAGTTTGTCAGAACCATAGTGGTCTAAGATAATTTGAAAATGTTGTTCGGCAGAGGCTGTGTCACCGCTTTTTAGGGCTTCTAAACCTTTTTTATAAAGGCTGTCAACAGATTCTTGCGCTGAACCTAAGTCTTTTAAGGAGCCTGATGTGATGGCGTCGCCGACAATGGATTTCGGCGCACCGTTGGCAACAGCCGCGTCATACTTTTTTGTTTCGGGCAAGGAGCCGGACGCTGCAGAAATGGGCTTGCCTTCAAGCATATTAAAACGAGTTTCAAAGTCATTGTTCAAAGTAGAAATGCGCGAATCGAGCTGTTTGATTTTATATTCAAGCTCTTCAACCTTTCCGTTTAAGCCACGGATGATTTCGTCATATTCGCCTAAATTGGCGGATCCTGAAGAGGTAACACTGATGGCAGAATCGGCTTGGTCGCGATAAACTTTTCGATTTAAGATGACAAGTTCTTCTTTAATCGAATCGATTTGTTCCTGAAGGCCGACAGTCTGTGCATTTGTGTCGCTAAAGGCAAATAAAGAAACTAAGACAGAAGAATAAATAAGCGTTTTTTTCATTTGAAACCTCGTTTGTGAAATATATTGTTTTTATATATAAACGAAAACTTTTCTTTTAACAAGATAAAAAAAACGCATTCTTCAAATAAAAGAATGCGTTTTTGAAAGCCTTGCGCTAATGATTACATGTCGCTTGTGCGAACAACAGTCACAGCACGACGGTTTTGAGCCCATGCAGCTTCGTTGCTACCCAAAACGGCAGGTCTTTCTTTGCCGTAAGAAATGGTAGAGATGCGGTCTGCGTCAACACCGTGAGATACTAAGTATTCTTTAACGGCATTTGCACGGCGCTCACCCAAAGCCAAGTTGTATTCACGAGTACCGCGTTCATCGCAGTAACCTTGAACGATAACGTTGGTTTTGTTGTGACGTTTTGCTGTTAACCAGTTAACTTGTGTGTCTAATACTTCTTGAGCGTTAGATGTTAAAGCAGAGCTGTCGAGAGCGAAGAATACGCGATCTTCGGCATTTGCCATGAAATCACGAGCTTCTTTAGCTTCGCATTCGCTACCGCCAAACAAACCGCCGTTCGAACTAAAAGAAGAACAAGCAGAAAGAGCTAACATTGCGCAAAATAAACCTAAAATTTTTTTCATATATTTTCTCCATATGGTTTTTAATAACATCTCTCCTACAAGGTATTTGCAAGAGAACTTAATTGCAATACAACTAATACAAGATGCAATTTAAGCAATAAAAGTAAACTTTTCAATAAAAATAAAGAAAATATAAACAAAAGTTTTAACTCAAAGTGAAAATGTTCATCATGAATTAGCGGAGCCCGTTGAGGGATGAATAAAAGAGAATAAAAAAACATCGGGTTTTTAGCCCGATGTTTTTTGTT
>OMQZ01000133.1 GCA_900313355.1 uncultured Rhodospirillaceae bacterium | reverse complement strand
GTTATATCAATTTTATCCGCACCGGCATCCAATGCATTTTCAACAAGCTCTTTAACCACAGAAGACGGCCGCTCGATTACTTCACCTGCGGCAATTTGGTTAATCAGATTATCCGGTAAAATACGAATAGGCATCTTTACTTTCTCAGTTTTTTAATTTTTTTGATTAATGACATTGTTGAGCTATCGTGATTGAGTGCAAATGATTTTCCCTGCAATTCCGGCAAAATATTTAACGCCAATTGTTTTCCGAGCTCAACGCCCATTTGATCAAATGAATTGATGTTCCAAATTGCGCCTTGAACAAAAACTTTATGTTCATAGAGTGCAATAATCTGGCCTAAAGAAAACGGATCTATTTTCTTTAAAAGCAATGTGTTGGAAGGTCTATTTCCCGTAAAACTTTTATATTTTTTCAAAGCCTCAATTTCTTTGTCGGACTTGCCGGCTTTTTTGAGTTCATTTGCCGCCTCAAGAATTGTTTTTCCGCGCATTAAAGCTTCACCCTGAGCTAAAACATTTGAAAGCAAAATTTGATGATGTTCGCCGATTTCATTGTGCGAAATTGCAGGCACAATAAAGTCAACGGGAACAATATCCGTCCCTTGATGCAAGAGTTGGAAAAATGAATGTTGAACATTTGTTCCTGCACCACCGAAAATTGCCGGACCGGTTGAATATTTCACAAAGTTTCCGTCTTTATCGACACCTTTGCCATTGCTTTCCATATCAAGCTGTTGCAAATATGAGGGCAAATATCTTAAATATTCATCATAAGGAACAACACAATAACGATGAATATTGAAAAAGTTATTATACCACAAGCCTAAGAGAGCCATAATAACCGGCATGTTTTTGTTTAAGGGGGCTGTTTTGAAATGCTCATCCATTGAATAAGCACCTTCTAAAAGTTTTTCGAAATTCTCAAACCCGATAGCAATACAAATGATTAAACCGATTGCTGACCAAAGGGAATAACGCCCCCCGACGAAATTCCAAAACTCAAACATATTTTCCGGATTAATACCAAATTCTTCTACTTTTTCTTTATTTGTTGAAAGGGCAACGAAGTGTTTATCAACCGCGTGTTCGCCTAAAGCATCAACAAGCCATTTACGGCAGGTCTTTGCGTTTGTTAAAGTCTCAATCGTCGTGAATGTTTTTGACGCAACGATAAATAATGTTGTTTCAGGATCTAAATTCTTTAATGTTTCGATGGTTGCCGTACCATCAATATTTGAAATAAAATAACAATTAATCCCCTTCATCCAATAACGTTTTAACGCTTCGCAAACCATTACCGGACCCAAATCAGATCCACCGATACCGATATTAACAATATTGGTGAGCTTTTTGCCTGTATACCCCTTAAATTCACCATATCTCACAGCATCCGAAAACTTTTTCATTTTTGCTAAAACTTCATTGATCTGCGGCATCACATTTTTGCCATCAACCTTAATGGCTTTTTTCGAACGATTGCGCAAAGCAATATGCAATACGGCTCTATTCTCTGTCGAATTAATTTTTTTGCCGGCAAACATGGCATCACGCTTTTCTTCAACTTTTCTTTCTTTGGCTAAGTTCAGTAATGCATTTAAAACGTTTTCATCGAAACGATTCTTGGAATAATCAAATGTTAAATCATCCAATTCTAGGGTGTATTTTTCAGCACGATTGCTATCTTTTTCAAAAAGATCACGCATTTCAATTTTTTTGAATCGCTTGTATTCGCTTTCTAATTTCTTCCATGCTTTTGTTTTGTTTTTATCGGATTTAAACATTATTTAGTCTCCTTGATTATTGTTTCCTATTGTTAAAATAGAAGGTTTTGTTTTAAAATATTTCTTTGCTGCGGCATTGACTTGTTCGAGTGTAACCCCTTTGACATATGTGTTGCGTTTCTCTAAGAAGTCTGTTCCGAGATTTTCCTTTTGCATAAGTGATAACATTTGGGCAATATCTGATATTGATTTGAACCTTAAATTAAATGATGCCAACATATTCTTTTTAACTGTTTCAAATTCTTTTTGAGAAACCCCTTCCGTTAACATTTTTTCCCACTCTGTATATAGAATATCTACTATCCTTTGATAATTTTCTTTGGCGCAAGAAAATGTGCCTATTATTTGCGGGGCATCTTTTTGTGAATTAAGGTATGAATATGCGCCATATGTCAACCCTTCTTTTTCGCGCGCTCTCAGGTTCAACCTCGACGACAGTCCAGAACCTCCAAACACCTCGTTTGCCATATATAGCGCATAGAAATCAGGCGATAATCTTTTCGCTCCAAGCGCGACAAAATAACTGATGACTTGTGGCATATCTCGCTTAATGTTTCTTTGAGGAAACGTGTAGTCAGGCTTGAGATCGGGCAACGATTTTTTTTCTTGGCTTTGTTTCATATCACCAAACACAAAATCCAGCATATCTATAGCCTCTTGTTTTGAGATATCGCCCGCTATCCCGATATGTAAATTATTTTTCTTCAGATTATGTTTTATAAAATCTTTTAAATCTTGTTGTGAAATGTTTGAAATTGTATTGATTTTACCAATAGCCTGACGTGATTTCGGATGTGATTCGTATAATTGTTTTTTTAATTCTCGATAAATCACTTTTTCCGGTTTTTCATCCTGTATTTTAATCATTTCGATCATTTGATCTCGAATAATTCTAATGTATTTAGGCTCAAATGATGGCTCGGATAAAACTGATTTTAAAATTTTCTGCGCCGTTTTTATGTTCGTTTTTGGAAAGGTCAGAGAGCCATTAAACGTTTCATAGGCTGTATCAAAGGAAACAGAAACAGCGTTTGTTTCTATTAAATCGTGCAATGTTTCATAAGAATATGTTCTTGTTGAATATAACAATAATTCGGCAACCATTTGTGAAAGCCCCTGCTTTTCTTCCTGTTCAAAACCGAATCCGGCCTCGTCAAAATAAAAACTCAGAGAAACAATCGGCGCGCTGTGTTCCTCCATCAGCCAAGCCTTAATGCCTCTTTGGGTTTCTATTTCTTCAACTTTTGCTGAAAATTCTTTTTGTTTTAAAATGGAATTTTTAATTAATTCATCTGCAGAAAACTCTTTGCCGTGTGTCGAAAAAACATAGATTGTATAAACTGCCACACACATAAAAAAGAGGTTGAGAAATGCTAAAATTATTCTTTTTTTACTCATTGCCCTTAGCCTCCTTAGGCGCTAAAACAGCTATTACCTTTTTAGAACTTTTGAGCATATTCATCAGAGCTGTTTTGATGTCTTCCAAAGTGACTGCCTCAATATTATCGGCATAATTTTCAATTTGGTTTAGCGACAATCCCAAAGAGGCCAGTTCGCCAATTATATAAGCAGAATCTTCCGGATTATCATCAATATAGACCAGACCCGAGAGTGTTTTTTGTTTTTCTTTTTCCAGTCTTTCTTGTGTTAAAGATTTAAACGCTTCAGAAATAGATTTTTCCAACAATTCTATGCATGATTTATCATCTTGATTATCTAAAGGCAGAGCAAAAACTGCAAACACTCCGGAACCTCTTGATGACACAGACAGATCCGATCCAGCCATTAAAACTTTGTTTTTCTGAACCAAATTTTTTTGAAAATATGAATTGCCGCTCTGTCCCAGATAACCTGAAAAAAGATTTAAGGCAAAGGCAGCTTTCGGGTTTTCTAAAACAGAAGGTATAATGTATGAAATAGAGATTTTTCGGCTTTCAATATGTGGCATTTGTTTTTTTATTAAAATGCTTCCGTTTTCCTTGTTTTGAAATGTGAATGATTCTCTTTTTGAAACGTTTTTGTTTTCTATTTTTCCGTAGTATTTTTCAGTGAGTTTTTTCATTTGATCGGCATTGATGTCTCCTGAAATAACCAATACGGCGTTTGAAGGGGTGTAATAATTTTTGTAAAAGTTGACGGCATCTTCTTTCGTTAATGTTTTTATTTCTTCGAGTGTACCGGAAACGGGGTGTTCGTATGGGGTCCCCAACCATAAAATTTTGCTTACTTCTTCTGAAAAACGTGATTGAGAATTATTTTCAACACGCTGTTGCCTTTCCTGATAAACAATTTTTTGTTCTCCTGAAAAAGCTTCATCCGTGATTTGCAAATTTGACATTCTGTCCGCCTCAAGAGCCATCACAAGTTCTAAGCGTGAAATATCACAAAGAGCATGATATACCGTAAAGTCTCTGTTTGTAAAAGCGTTGTTTTCTATACCGTTTTCAAGCATTATTTCATTTAAGCCGGAGCCCGAAACTTTGGATGTTCCGCGAAACATCAAGTGTTCCAACAAGTGCGCCAAACCGCCCTTTCCCACGGGTTCATCCATAGAACCGACCTTATACCACAACATCAACTTTGCTATAGGTGCTTTATGGTTCTCATTAACAATAACCCTAAGACCGTTGTCTAAATAAAATTCATCGGCTTTAAAAAGCTTTGCACGCGCCTCACAAACCAAAAAGTAAGACGCGAAAGCAATCAAGTAAAGAAATTTATTTAACTTAACGTTGAACATTTATTTTACGGCAGCTCATCAAAATCCGGCGGTAAAACGAGCGGGGCTCTTGTTTCGATTTTTGTTTCGTCAGGTGATGTTTTATTCAAACCGAACCATCTTTTTAATGTTGAGCATCCGCATAAAACAACTGAAAGCATAATAAGTGTTAAAACAGTTTTTTTCATGATGTAATCTCCTATTTTGAAACTTTCTTTCTATGGCATATCGCATGTAAAATAATAAAAAACGCACCGATACAAATAAATGTATCTGCCACGTTAAAAGCCGGCCAATGGTATGCGCCGTAGTGAAAATCCAAGAAATCATACACGGCGCCCATTCTTAGTCTGTCAATGACATTTCCTAAAGCTCCGCCCACGATCAATCCAAGTGCTATACGAACGAACCGAGATGTTTCGTCTTTCATCCATAAGAGCAAAAAAGCAATCACGCCCAGAGCAAAAACAATTAATATTATTCTTCCCCAAAGACCACCGTTATCAAACATTGAAAAGCTGACACCTTTGTTGAATGCCGAAACAATATTTAAATAATCGCAAACATCATATGGCGAGCCGTTTTCAAGGACAAAACGAAAGATAAAATGTTTTGAAACCTGATCGGCAACCAATGTTAACATAGAAATAAACAGACCTAAAAGCATTGAGCCCCCTCTTCTTTTTTTGTTTGGTTAATTATATGGTTGTTTTTTTGTGTTGACCAGTATATTTACCGAAAAATATACAATTTTTTAAAACATACCTTTTTTCTTAAAGAAAATCGTTGCTATGATTGTTGCGAAAGCAGATATGGCAATCACAATGCCGAATCCGTACGGATGCGCTGCAAACGGCACAGGAACGTTCATTCCCCAAAATGATGCAAGCATTGTCGGAATAGATAAGATAATTGTGATGGCTGCCAAAAATTTCATAACAAGGTTGAGGTTGTTGTTGATAATTGACGCAAACCCGTCCATCATACCTTCTAAAATTGAACGGTGCATATCTACCATTTCGATAGCCTGCTTATTATCCACAATCACATCATCTAAAACATCCATATCATCTTCAGTAAAAGCAATCACGTTTGCAAATGCTTTTGAGCGCAACATACGAAGCAGTTTTAATAAAACAACATGGTTATCTTTTAAGGCCGTCGTAAAATAAACCAATGATTTTTGAATTTCCATCAAATCAAACAACGCTTTATTATTTGTCGTTTTTCTTAATGAATATTCAATTTCTTCTGTTTTGCGGTTAATTATCGCTAAATATTTTAAATAAAACTGTGTGCATTTAGACAGAATACTGAGCAAAAATCTTCCTCGTTCACGCGTATCAAAAGTTTTTGCCGTATTTTTATTAAATGAGCTTAAAATCCGGTTGTCTCTTGAACAAATTGTCATAAAATTGCGCTTTGTAAAAAACAAACCGCAAGGCAATGTATCAAATTGTCCGTCTTCATCTAAAAGCGGAAGATTGACAATCAATGACAACACGTTGTCTTCAAATTCGACTCGAGAGCGCTCATTTAAGTCCAAAGCATTTTTGAGCATATCAAAATCAAGGCGCAATTGGTCTGCGACTCTCAACAATTCTTCATCATCAGGATTGATTAAATTATACCATGAAAGCGAAGTTACTTTGTTTTTTTTCAACTTAACAAGTTTTCCGCCATCTTCTGATTTGTAGATTCTAAGCATAGCGGACCTCCTTTTTCAATGATAATGTGACGATATAATAAAAGGTGCTTTTTATGGTGCGGCCGAGAGGACTTGAACCTCCATGAACTTAGTTCATAACGACCTCAACGTTACGCGTCTACCAATTTCGCCACG
>OMQZ01000130.1 GCA_900313355.1 uncultured Rhodospirillaceae bacterium | reverse complement strand
TATCGACAATCGTCAGCCCTTTTTCTTGCCTGAGCCACTCTTGGAAGGCGGGCAAATTTTCTTTGGGCAAAACATAAAGTTTTTTCCTTGTGTTTTGGACTCGAAGCATAATATTTCGGGTATTGAATTTTGCTTCTGAAAAAAGATATCTTTGAGCTTGTTTATCAAGAATATTACCGCTTTGGTCTATGACATACATATTTTTTAAAAAGTGGTCAACAGTGATGTCGCTATCGTTTTGATCGCGATATGACGAGGGCTTGCTGATAAAAGATATTCCTTTTTCTTTTTTTAGCCATTCTTCAAATGCTTCAATATTTTCTTGGGGCAAAATATAAGTTTTATATTTTTTGCAACGGACAGGAATAAAAAGATCTTTGCATTTTTCGTTTTTAGCTTCCATCCAAAGAGCCTTTTTTTGATGGTAATCAAGAGGAGAGCCGTTTTTTGTGCGCAGAGACCATCGTTGCGTATAAAAAGATTTTGTTAAATCTGTTTTGAGCACATCGCGTTGAGGCTCGCTTTTTCTTTGAAAAATAATTCCTTTTTCATTTTTAAGCCATTCTTGAAGCACACTAATATTTTCGTAAGGCAAAACAGGAACAAGTTTTTGCTTTGAACGAACATGCATAAAAAGGTTTTTATGAAGAAACTTGAATTCAGAGAAAAGCTTTGATTTTTGTTTCGGATCTTCAATGATTTTTCCGTCTTTTTGCTTTAAGAGAACAGATTGGAGAAATTTTTGACGGGTTAAATCAGTTTTAAGAACCTGGCGTGCATTAGCATTTTGAGTGTTTTTTTCTCTATATAGGTTTGTTTTAGAAGCCGTAAAACCTTTCTCACTTTTGAGCCAATTTTGGAAGACCGAAAAATTTTCTTGAGGAATCACAAAGCATGATCCGGCGCGAACAAAAAGATCAGGATGCTTGTTTTGAAACTCATTAAAAAGTGAAATTTTAAGATTGTAATTCCAAATAGGGCTGCCGCTCTCATTATATACATACAAGTCACGCCAAAGACGATTTTTGCTCAAATCCGTTTCAAGTATTTGGCGTTGAATCGGAGGTAACTCACGGACATTAATGTCCTTTTCATGAAGCCAGTTTTTAAAAATATCAATATTTTCCTGAGGTAATACGAAAGTTAACTTAACCCGAACAAAAAGGTCAGGGTTTTTGCTTTGAAATTGATACCAAAGAGCTGATTTGTCTTCGTAAGGAACAGAATGTCCGTTGCTCTTTTCTAAGGACCATTGATCACAGAATTGAGAATAGGTTATATCAGATTCAATTCTTTGCCGCGACGGAGGCTCGGTAGCTAAGATTTGAATACCCTTAGTCTTTGAAAGCCAGTTTTTAAAAGCATCGGTATTTTCTTGAGGCAAGACAAAAAGAGTTTTACCGTGTGTCGGAATTTGAGCAAAAAGAGTTTGACCATATAGGCTGCAAAATTCAGACCATAGTCTTCCTTTTTCAGCCATCGATAAAGAACAATTCGTATGCTTATTTTTTAAAAACCAAGTGCTGACAAAACGTTTATAAGACAAATCTGTGTCAAGAAGATTTCTTTGAAAGTTTTTGTTCGGGGTTGCAAGAACACCTTTTTCATCTTTGAGCCATTCTTGAAACAAAGGAATATTTTCTTGGGGTAAAACACAGGCGTGAAAACCGCCGGTCGAAACATAAACAAAAAGATCGGGATGAAGAGATTTAAATGTCCGCCAAAAATTAAGACGATCCGAAGATTTAAGGGCTTTTCCGTTCTGGTCTCTTAAACACCAAGAATACGCAAATGATACAGAAGTCAAATCTGTTTCACGTTTCTGACGTTTCATAAAAGTTTTTTCTTTTTGCATAAGAACAATTCCGTTTTAGTCAAAATGTGAGAAAGAATATAACTAAAACAGTGAAAAAGTCAAGGGAAAATTGACAAAATTAAAAAAGATCAGGTTGTGTATTATGTGCCAGTTCTTCCATAACAACTTTAACAAGCGGAACCGTAACCGCGCGCTTTAAGGAAAGCGAAAGGTTGTCTGCGCGCTCGACAAGCCGAACGGCATAATCAAAAGAACGTTCCATATTTTGAACGATATAATTTAAGACATCTTCAGAAATCATAATCTGGCGATCGCTGAAAAGTTTGACAATCAAAACGGCAAGCATCTGATCGTCAGGCGTTGAAATCGGAATGCGCGGAACAATGTTAAGACGTGATTTTAAATCAGGCAGCTTAAAGTTGATTCGTGCGAACGGATAGCAAGATGTGAAAAGAATATAACCGCCTTCGTTTTGATAAATGTTGAACAGATGGAAAAGGGCTTCTTCGTTAATCTGAGCCGTAACATTTTCAACAATCAGATAAGGGTTGTGCTGATGAATGTATGAAACTTTGTTTGTTTTAATATCACGAGCTTGTATAAAAGAGACCGAAACAGGTTTTTGCAAGGTTTGTTGTATATGATCGGCAAAAATATGCGCCAAATGTGTTTTGCCGCACCCGTGAGGACCGAATATCAGAAGGGCGAAAAAAGACCAATCAGGCCAAAGCTCAACAGCTTTTAAGGCATCACGGTTGCAATCAAAAACAATAAAATCCTGACGGGAATATTGTTTTGCAGGCTCAAAAGAAAAGGGAAATTGTTTATTTGTCTGAGCCATTTAAAACCTCAAAAACTTTTTGTGTTAAATCGCCTAAACTGTAAGGCTTGGCTAAAAATGTAAAGCTTTCATCGCCGCTTAATTCTTTTCTTGCCATC
>OMQZ01000128.1 GCA_900313355.1 uncultured Rhodospirillaceae bacterium | reverse complement strand
TAAAATATACGGACGCTTTTTAAATAAACTCGGCATGACATTTGTATGTTTTGCAATGGCACTTTTGATTTCCATTTTTTGAATATCGCTTAATCTGAAGATTGATTTATCCAAAAAAGCTTGTGTCTCGGGGCGGGTTGCAGCATCCGGCCCGTGTGTTTCATTATATAAATCATCTGTTCTGGCAGAATCGTGAAGAACTGCGGCCAACAGAAGAGGCAGTAACTCTGCATGAAAGTCAGTATACCCTTCATTTATGGCAATATCAATAATTCTCATTGCCACAAGTTCTGTGTGTTCGAGGCCATGATAACCTCTTATGGTCTGACGTGTGAATGTTTTCACAATCGGGATAAGGACTTCTTCAAAATATTGAATGGCTCTGACTTTTGTTTTATAGATGTCATCGTTTGTTTTTGAGTTTGTTTCTGACATTTTAACCTCTTAATTGTTTATTTGTTTCCACCATTACATTTTTGACAAGGTGTTGCGCCTTTATATTTTGCATCGGATTTTGTTGTCATAATACAGTTTTTTGAACAGCTTTTAGCTATTTTGCATTTTGTATCGTGATAAACATGAGTGTTTGTGTTTAAGACAACCATACGGCTATCATCAGCTTCAGGAATAACATAAACAGAGTTGTTCGGATTTAATAAGCCGTCCAGTTCCTGACAGGCAGGCAACATAATGCAAAACAAAACTAAAAGGGCAATTTTTTTCATTTCCTTTTCCTTTTTTAACTCAAACACTTCAAATATTATGTCGCTTTTTGGTTAATATTAGGTGAATCACAAATAAAAAACTTCTTTCAAGTTAATGAAAGAAGTTTTTGTTAAGAGAATTTAATTATAAGCATAAACCACTGTTTTTTATTTTAAGCGCAGATGGTATATTGTTTGTTGTCTTTTCTTTTAAGGCTTCTTTGACTAATTTCTCTTTTTGTGCAGAAATTTTCTCCCAAGTAAGCTTTGAGCGCGCAAATTTATAACCATTTTCAGCCATTTGTGCACAGAGTTGAGGATTATCAAGTAAAGTTTTTAAGGCTTTAATTTGACGCCAACGGTCTTCTTCTTGAGATGGGGCATATATACCAATTTGTTTACTCAAATCTATGTTGTCATCCCGAATGTCAGCACAGTGCGCAAAATCATTGAAGCCACTTCGTCCGACAATAACAGCCGTTTTGCATCCCATTGCTTCAATCGGTACCATACCGAATGCTTCGTTTAAGCTAGACATAACAAAAATATCAGAAACTCTGTATATTGTTGCCATTTCTTGTTGATTAAGAGAAGGAAGAAAAACAACACGGTCTTCAACTTCTTTTAATATCTCTTTGCATTCGTCTGTTACAGGATTTGATTTTTCACTGCTGAGCATGAATATAACATCATGGTCTGACTTCATAATTTCAGCCATCGAACGAGATAGCTCGCTATATCCCTTGTCTCGGACGACTCTTCCCAAAGATGAAACGACTTTTTTGTTCAGCAGATTGATTTGATGAAGATGCCCATCAAGGCCCTTGTATTCAAATTTGTATCTAAGTTTATTCGCTTCTTGAATGGTTACAGGCGAAAAGACAGCAGAATTATACCCCGGAGGTATAACTGTAATTTTATTAATATCTTGCAGATAGGGTTCAACAACAAGTCGGCGCTGTTCATCGGGCGATGTCGCAACAATGATATCAGCCATATCAAAGGCGTATTTTTCGTGTTTAATACGTTCTCTGAAGTTATGCCATTGCCATTCTTCGTCTGAAATTTTCCCTTCTTGATATTGCGGAAGATTTCGTTCGTATTTTTTATGGCCTAATGAGTGGCTGGTGACCAACATAATAGGTCTCTTCCCGATTTCATGCTCAATTTTGTTGCACAACATGTCAGCGGCTAACATTCCATCTCGGTAATGTCCTTCAACAACCTCAATTTTTTCTAGGGTATTTTCTTTTTTATAAAATTCAAATAAATTATCAACAAGTTCGGGAAGAAGAGGTACAATTTCTTCTTTAGGTAAAAAGGCAAAATTTCCTCCTGCAGGGACGCGTAAAACACGGCTTCTGCTCGTTTTGTTTTCATGCCATTGTGATTCGATTGTATAATTGATGTTTTTACCTAAATCTTTATATGTTCCTCCAAATTCAGGACAAATTCTTGGATCTATACGGCGCGTGACAAGGTCAATATCGTAATTGCTGGGACATGTTGCTAGGGCTTTAACATAATAAACCTGACCGCCGGTATCTTGACCGGTGATGACTTTTTTTGAGATAACTTCGGTTGTTGGAAAACCTTTTTCATCGGTGTTAAATGCAAAGTCTCCTTCAATGAGACCGTGTGTCGAGAACATTACTTTCAGTTTTTTCATTATATATTCTACCTCTGTCTGTTATAATTTGAGATATGGTACCAGAAATAAAAACAAAAAGCAAACCTTATTTTTAAAGATTAATGTTTATAAGCACTTGATTTTTGTTTCTCCTTGTTTTAAGGTTTAATCTTTGGAATAAACAGGCGTTAAAAGGGTAGCATATGTCAGAAAAGAAGAAAACCATTAAAATTAATTTCTGCGATTTTTATAGGGGGTTTAACCGAGAAAATTGTAAGGTTACACAACTTCTCAGACGACATTATACCATTGAATTCAGCAAAACGCCTGATTTTTTGTTTTATTCCTGCTTTGGCAATGAATATCAGAACTATCAAAATTGTGTGAAAATCTTTTTAAATAATGAGAATATTTTGCCAAATTTTAATGAATGCGATTATGGCCAAGGTTTCGATTATTTGGACTTCGGAGAACGTTATTTTCGGTTTTCAGAGTGTTATTTAGATAAAAAAACAGCTGACAGAAAATGTGTTGATGAGAGCTATTTTAACAGGCATTTTTGCAATTTTATTTATTCGAATTTTAACTCGGGTGAAGGGGCTAAAATCAGGCAGGAATTTTGTAAAAAGCTGATGGCATATAAGCGTGTTGATTGTCCGGGGGCGGTTTTAAACAATATGAAGGCGGACGATTTAGCCCCAAGAGTGGATGATGATTGGGGAGGAAATAAAAAGAAATTTTTAAAGAAATACAAATTTACAATTGCTTTTGAAAATTCACGTTCTAACGGATATACAACAGAGAAACTCTTTGATGCCTTTGAGAGCTTTTCTGTTCCGATATATTGGGGAAATCCTCTTGTCGCGCGCGAGTTTAATCCTAAAGCATTTATTAACTGTAATGATTTTGATAACGATTTTGATGCTGTGATAGAGCGTATTAAAGAGCTTGATAATGATGAAGAAAAATATCTTTCGATGCTGCGTGAAAATCCTTTTCAGCCGGATTTTGATTTTAAGCATGTCGAGAAATTTCATGAATGGATTATAAACATTATTGAGAGAGGAAATAAGCCGTTCAACAAAGATCCGCTTGATTGGAGCCATCTTCCTTATGTTTATGAAATTAAAGCATTAAAAGAAACTTTAAACGAAAGAAAATATAAAAGAAAATATTTAAAATACAAAATTCTTTCTAAACTGACGTTCGGAGAACAACAAAAACAATATAAAGAAAAAAAGAAAGAAATGAAAAAACGGCTAAAAGAAATTAAGGCTTTCCGTAACGGAAGCAGAAATTTGAGTGATGCGGAAAATTAAAGCTCATTTCTTGGTGTGTATTGTGTGTTGTAACCGTGATTTTGGTCGGGGCGCAGATCGTTCGGATACATTGTGTCGGCATAAATGTCTGTTTGAAGTTGTTTAACGAGTTGATACACATTCATATAATCCCGGATGTCGCAAATGGTTGCACCGCCGAAAGGATAATAGTGATGTCTGCCTTGAGGGGCGATCGTTGAGTGGGTGCTTGTTAAAACGACATCACCGACTCCGAGCCATTGATCAAAAATGCCGCGTGAGAGGTTGACATGGGACATTTCGCTGAAAGGCTTGCGTTCATAATTTTGGGTGAAGATGCCGTTTGAAATATATACAGCCTGATCTGTGATGGCAAAAGAAGTGTTTTTGTAGCGCAAGAAAGAAAACAGAACACCGAATAAATAAATCCATACCGGCATTAAATGAAGTGCAAAAAAGCCGAGAAAAAAGAGATTTGCACCGGACGGAATGTTGGAAGAAGTATTGCCCGATTGATGAAGAAAAGCAGCAATAAAGCCAAAGTCAATCGCTCCCCAGAGCAAAGCAACAATCAAAAACGGGTTAAAAACAGCTTCAAACAAAAAACATATTTTATCAGGACGCCCTTGCCACATGATTTTTTCATTTTTTGTAATCAGAGCAAGCAATTCCGGTTTGGCGATTTGTTCATACATTTTTTAAATCCTCAAAATTAATAGATAAATTTTAATATAATATTATGAAAGTTTGGTTAACTTTGCTTGAAAAAGAGCAGATAATTTTTAAAAAAATAGTTTATATCTCTTTATTTTTGTTTTATGTTGACCATTTATTGTATTATCCTACCATGTGAGTTAGTGTTTGTTTAATAATGAACAGAATTTTTTTAGAGTTATCGAAGGTTAGAGAGTATTGAAATGAAGAAGGTTAAAGTAAATTTTAAAAAGCATTTTGTTTGTTGTTTTTTGTTGCTTGCATTTATGTTTTCTTCCAAAATGTCTGTTGCACAAGAGTATTCAAGCTTGAGGGCCGCCTTTGTTGCTACGGCTGCAGAAAGAGCATATAGTCTCAATGCCGATGAAAATGTGACTTCTGCACTCGGCACCATGGGCGGAACTAATGCGACCTTGACCGTCACAGGCAATGGTTATGGCGTTTATGGAGGTAATGTTGCCCGCAATTTGACGGTCGGGGGCACAAATACACTTGTTGTTCAAAATGTCGGCTCGCTGGATGCGGAAGGTAATGTTGTTAAATCTTGGGCTGAATTTCGTAATACGGTATTTAGAGTAAATGCCAACGGTACGTTGGCTTTTAAGGGAAAGAATGTTATATCTGGAAATGAAGGTGCGGCTAATACTTATTTGATTTATAACAATGGCGGTACGATTTCTTCTTTTAATGCCGATATAATTGGAAATGCTTATGTCAATTCATTGCTTTATAATCTCGGAACGAATGATCATGAAGCAACTGTCTCTGATGTTAACGGCTCGTTTAAAAACAACACTTTGACTTCAACTGCTAATACTTCTTACGGTTTAATATTTAATGATGCAGAGCGAAAATCGGCAACTATTGGTGATATTAATGCGACTATGTCGGGCAATACGGTAAGTAATACTTCAGGGACACTTCGCGGTGCGCTGATTTATAATCTCGCGAAAATTGACGCTCAAATCGGAAATATAACAGGGCGGATGGATCATAACACGGTATCGGCGGCTCAAAACGTGGGAGGAGCTCTTATCCGTAATGAAGGAAACAGCGGCGCGAAAGCGACAATAACAGCCATAACCGGTTCGATTGACAATAATACAATAACTGTTTCTACGGGTTCAACATGGGGTGCATTGATTCACAATAAAACGGCAAATAATGACGGAACAAATGCAGAAATAGGAAGTATTGCTTCAAAAATTGAAAAAAATACGGTCAGCTCTTCGGGAGACATTACATACGGATTGATTTATAACAACAATGAATCATCGTTAGGACTGAGCCAGATAGGTAGTATTTCGGGAGATATTTCCGAAAACGACATTTCGAATACAAAATCTGCCATATATGGCGGTCTTATTTATAACTATGCTTTACGAGGGACGGTAAATACTGACACAATCAGCAGCAAAATGACAAAGAATATTATAACCGGGCCTTTTGTTAAAGGGGGGTTAATCGGCAATTTTGTTGAACAAAACGCTGATGCAACAGCGACCATCGGTGATATTACGGGTGAAATCAGTGAAAACAATGTTGTTTTAAATTCGAATAAAGATTCATTCGGCGGTTTGATTTCAAATAGCGTTACAACTAAAGGAACAGCGACGATTGATTCGATTTCTTCAAAAATATCAAACAATGAAATTTTAAATAACGGTACGGGAAAATTGTTGGGCGGTTTGATTTCAAACACCATTAAGACCGGTGGCGTAGCAACGATTGATACAATTTCTTCTGAAATATCAAATAATAAAGTTATGAATAACAGTACGGGAAAATTGTCAGGCGGTTTGATTTCAAACATCGGTTCGAACGGCGGTCAGGTAACAATTAACACGATTTCTTCAAAGATATCAAACAATGAAATTACAAATAGCAACATGAATGACCTGTCGGGCGGTTTGATTTATAATGATGGAAATTACGGGCTCATCAGAGAGATTTCGTCTGAAATAGATCATAATGTCATTATTTCACAAGGACAAATTTCAGGCGGTGTTTTTTATAACGGTAATGCCGTTTTAACGGAAGATTCCGATACAAAGACAATAGCAGGATATATTCACGATAATTATGTTGAATCTACGGCAGAAAGAGTGAACGGCGGTGTGATTTATAATGCGCAAAACGCAAAAATCGATGCGATCAGTTCTCGAATTGAAAACAACTATATTAAAACAAATTTGATCTATGAGGCCGGGAGGGTTATTGCAAACGGTGCGGTTATCAACAACTTTATGGGAACGGTTTCTATTGTTGATGCAACTATCTTAAATAATGCTACAAATACGACCAATATTATTTCAAACAGAGGCACGATGAATGTGATTGCCGACAATAGTGATGTTGAGTTTGACGGTAATGTGGTTGATGCAACGATTGAAAGAAATTCGGAGACAGGTGTTGTTACGGTAACCGGCGGAACAAAACAAGATCTTATGAACAGAAAGACGTTAAATCTTTATGCAAAAACAGGTAAGACGATTTCTTTCGGCGGACAATTGGCAGATGATGTTAACCTTGGTGTGACAACAATCGGTGGTGTGGTAGGCGGTATTACTTATGACGGGACGGTTGTTTTCAACGATTTGGTAACTCAAACAGAAGTTAATTTGGAAGCAGGAACGTTAAAACTCGGTGTAACAAGCCCTTCAACAAATGATTCCGATGTTTTGAAAAACGTGGGGACAACAACTTTGAATGCCGGTATTGTTGATGTCGCGGACGGAGAAGGAACAAATTATAATATCACAAAATTGATTTCATCTTCGAATGTTGAATATAATATTGACTTAAATGTTTCGAATGACACATTAAAAACAGATACTTTTACGTTGGGTTCAAATTCTTCAGGAACGATTAAACTTAATACGGACAATTTTGTAAATAACTTGTCGGATGAAACATCTCGTGTTGTTCAAATTATTAAATCACCGAATTCAAATACACAGTTAACGTGGGACGGAGCTTCTTCCGAACCTACATGGGCGACGGCCGTGATGTCATCAGATCAGGTTATCGGAAATGATTATGTTCTTGCAACGACAGAAACCACCAATGACAGTATTATGTTTCGCGGTAAATATGATACATTCAGATTGTGGGCGGAATTAGATACAACAGATGACAAGAGTTTTACATTTGTTGATGATACGACTTATACGTTGACACAAGACAGCAGTCTTTTAGGTCAAAAGATTTCGATTATCGGCGGTGATAATGAACTTGATTTAAACAACAAAGCATTTCTTTCAACCGTTGCCGACACGCAGGATATTACATTTAAGAATATAACGGTGACAAACGCTTCGGATATCACAAACAGCGGAGCTTTGTCGTTTGAAAATGCTTCGTTTGACAGTGATATTACAAACACATCGGGAAGCACATTAACGCTCAGCGCCAACAATTCCAAGACGTCTTCTTTTGATGGGGATATTGACGGTTCGGATTATACATTGACATTAACAGGTGATGCGACCGGAACAATCAATTTAAACGGGCAGGTGACTGCGAATAATGCAACTTTAGACACGGTTACATTAAAACTCGGGCAAGCTGATACTTTGGAAAATACGGTTTTGAATGCGGCTTCGGGTTCAATCGATGTTGCAGACGGAAGTTATACAAACTATTCTATCGGAAAATTAATATCAGATTCAAATGCGAGATATAATATCGATATTTCTATGGATAACGGTGTTATGAAATCTGACAGCTTTACTCTCGGAGAAAATTCAACCGGCACTATTCATTTGGGTGCACTGAGTATAGATGATGATATTGAAGATGATTCAGAGTTCATATTGCAGATTATTCATGCAAACGGAGATAATGCACCGCAACTTGATTATAACAGTTCAAGCGTTTTGCCGGAAGCGACGGCTGTGATGTCATCAGATGATATCTTGGCAAAAGGTTTC
>OMQZ01000169.1 GCA_900313355.1 uncultured Rhodospirillaceae bacterium | reverse complement strand
GGAAAAAAATATTTTTTTAAAGGCTCGTTATTTTTTTGAGATTGACTTTGATGGCGAAAAAAGATATAAAGCAAGAAAATACGATAATTATGAAAATTATGAGTTCTTTGACATACAGAGATTTTAGCATAAGGGTGATACCGAATTTGAGGCACTGATTATATATAGTGCAAACACGCAAGGGATCTTAAGCCACAGCTTAGTCATTTTAGAAACCCTTAAAAGAAAGATCTCGAGGGGAGGTTTGTCATCTTTGATGGCAAACCTTCTTTTTTTATTTCTTTTTTTGCATTATTGAAGTGTTGCGTTCCCAAAAAACACCGTCGTTGTAGCCTTGAATGGTTTTGTCTTTTGAGGCGTCTTTCAAACGCTTTTCAGCCATTAAGGCATATTCTTCGTTTAGTTCAATACCCACATATTTGCGCCCCAACTTTTTGGCGACAACGCTTGCCGTGCCGCTTCCTAAAAACGGATCAAACACGACATCGCCCTTTTTTGAAGATGCTAAAATGAGTTTTGCATAAAGCTTTTCGGGTTTCTGAGTCGGATGGTGAGTGTTTTCACTCATCGACCAAAACGGAATGGAAATATCATCCCAAAAATTTGACGGGCAAGTGTCTCTGAAATTGCCGTCTTTTGTTTCTTCCCAGTCTTTTGGAACACCGCTTTCTTTATAGGGAGCATAAACCTTGCGGCGCATCATAACAGATTTAACATCAAAATAATAGTCATTCGGGTTTTTAACGCCGAACCATATGTCTTCCATGCCGTTTTTCCAGTTGGTTAAAGCGCCACGGCCTTTTTCACGTTGCCATGTGATTCGATTTAAGACAGCCAATTGTTTTTTCATGGCACGCTCTAAGGCTGAAGAACACTTCCAGTCACCGCACATATAAAGCGAACCGTTCGGTTTTAGCTTTTCGCACACAGCCGGAAACCATGTTTTAAGGTATGCGTCATATTCCTTGTCGCTCATCTTTTTGAAAATATGACCGTTAAAATCTTTTGTGAGGTTATACGGCGGATCGATGATGATTAAGTCAGCAAAGCCGTTCGGCAGATATTTTAAGACTTTGATTGTGTCGGCATTGATGGTTTTATTAATTGCGCTCTCGCCGTTTTTGAGGTTTTCTATGGTCAGCAAGCGTTCTTTTAAGCTGAGTTTTTCTTTTTCGCTTAATGTCAGAGTTTTGTTGCGTGGGGCACTTTTTTTGGTTGTGGTCACTATCTTTCTCTGCTTTGAATTTTTCGTTGGGTAAGAAGCGCGCGCTTTTGGCGATAAAGCTGTTGCGTTTCATATAATTTATAGCGTTGGCGTTCTTGAGGACTGGCGAGGACAAAGTCATCTAAAAATTGTTTCGCTTCTTTATGGTCTTTGAGCTGAAAGCGCAAGTCGTACATATTGTATATGTCGGAGTCTTTTTTTAAGGGGATTTCTTTGCCGTCGATGATAAAACAGGTCATGACATCACGATATAACGCACCGGCTTGTTTGGCTTTTGAAACAACTTGTATCAGCGAAAATTTTGAATTTTTTTCAACTAAAAAAGCATGGGTGTGGCTGATTGTCGAACCAAGTTTTTTGTCTTCTTTAAAGCTGAAAAAAGTAGCGTCTGAAACGTGGTATATTTCTTTGTCGTTTTTAATGGTTTTAATCGGTTCTTTGAGCCAATAGAGATGAAAGCCGCATTCTACTCTGCGACCTAATTTGAGCGAAGCAAACTTTTTGTTGAAAGCATCTTCTAAGGCTTTATCATCGGTTCTTTCGCTTATTAATTGGCTTTCTTTTTTAAAAAACATTAAATTCTCCAACAGGTTTGATTCGTTTACTATATATTAACTTTTGAGTCAAGTTCAAAGATAAGATATTGACATTTTTTGGGTTTTTGTTTAAAACGATTCTTAAATTTCAGTTATCAAGATTTATTGTGTTATTTAAAAAATATCAGCTATGAGTTTGTATTATTATCTTTTGATAGCCTTGGCTGTCATTGTGGTCGCATTGTTTTTTGATGAGACCGTGAGCCCTTATTACGGGCGTGAACTTTTTAAGCGTTCTTCAATGTGGCATCAGAGGCTTACGCGCTTTTTTGTAGGGATTGCAGTCTGTTTATGGATTGCAACTGCTATTATGGGAGCGCATAATCCGCTGTTTTGGGAAGGCTTGAGCGGAAGCTGGACCTTTGTGAACGTTTTCTGGAACTTACTTTTTGAGCCGTTTGCACTTTTGGTGATTTGTGGACTCGTTTCGCTCGTGTTTCTCATTGTGGGGTTTGTGTTTTTAGGGTTGAAGATGCTCTGGGGTTGGCTCTGGCAGGGGGACGCTAACTACTATTAGTTGTGATGAGATTTACAAAAAGCACCTCGAGAGAGGTGCTTTTTTTGTTTATTGGATCAGGTAACGGGAATGCGCTGTTTTCAACAGCTCGAGCAGTTTGATTTGTAACATTCGCAAATGTCGCTGCCGCTCTTTGCTCATTAACAAATCGGCACCACAAAGGTCTCAAAGGTACATTTAGTACCTTTTCGCCACTTTGTGCCCGTTTCGGGTTCGATTCCCACTTTAGCTCCAATAAAAAAGACCGCACAAAGCGGCCTTTTTATTGGAGCAGGTAACGGGAATCGAACCCGCATTAAAAGCTTGGGAAGCTCTCATTCTACCATTGAATTATACCTGCATGGTGAGGTTTTTATATCATAGCTTCAAAATAAAAATCAAGGTTTTTTTATAAATTCTTCAATGCTAAGGCTTCGAGTTCTTTTAATTTGTCGCGATAGACCATGGCTTGTTCAAATTCAAGGTTCAGCGCCGCTTCTTTCATGAGCTTTGTGTATTCTTTGATTTGTTTTTCAACATTTTTAACTTCTTCTACCGTCGGCAAAGCGTTTTTATCAAGTTGTGTTTCGGTCATTTCAGAGAGGGTTGATGAAATGCTCTTTTGAATGGTTTTCGGGGTGATGCCGTGTTCTTTGTTATATTTTATCTGTTTTTCGCGGCGACGGTTTGTTTCATCTAAGGCGGCTTGAATGGAATCGGTTATTTTATCAGCATATAAAATCACTCTGCCGTGTGCGTTTCGTGCCGCGCGGCCGATGGTTTGTAT
>OMQZ01000126.1 GCA_900313355.1 uncultured Rhodospirillaceae bacterium | reverse complement strand
TTAAATCCTCAATTTTGAGCGTATATGAAAAATTTTTTTGCATTTTGAATTTCCTTGTGATATATAATGCTCGAATATAAAGAAAAGGATGTTTAAATGTCAAGACGCAATTTATTTTTTTACGGTTTACTTCTTGTTTTTTTAAATGCTTGTTCTTCCGATGTTTTTTTAGTGCATAATGGCAATATGCCCACTGACGATAAAATTGCACAAATCAAAACCGGACAATCGCAGGAAGAAGTGGAAGATATATTAGGTTCACCCTCTGCTGTTGCAACTTTGAATAAAAACGAATGGCTTTATATGTCATCAACAGTCAAAAAAATTGCCTTTTTAACACCTAAAATTGTTGATCGGGATGTTTTAACCATTCGCTTTGACAATAACGGATCCGTTTCTGAAATTTCGCGATTGAGCGAAGCCGACGGTAAAGTTCTTAAGATTGACACAGATAAAACAGAAAGTGATGGCCATAACCCCGGATTCTTTAAGAAATATTTCGGCGGTGTCGGGACTTATATGCCAATCGGTCCGACCAAAGAAAAATAGCTATAAAAAAACCGCCCTTTCGGCGATTTTTTTATAAATCTTCAACAAACGTATTTTTCTTAATGTGTTTAATCGGTGCCTCGTAAGAGCGTTTTAAGTCTTGGATCTCATCATCAAGCTCAAAAATCAAAACTTTATCCGCGCTGTTTAAAATCGGCGGCAGGCGCTCGTCTAAATAGTCCAATGCAATTGTTTCATATTCACCGCGGTAGAGTGTCGCGTGCTTACCTCCGTCATAGAGCACAAAGGGTTTTTCGGGTTCTCCTCTTCTTGATTTGATCATAAAGACCAAAATCCCCTCGTTTGTAATAATAACCTTATAATCTTTTTCCTGATCCATTATCTTGCGATGCCTTTCCCTTTTGCAATCAACTTTGGAGCATATTTGCCCGCCTGCTTTTGCATACTGATAAGGATTGATTCTCCGATTTTCAAATCAGGTGCCGGAGCAAACTCATTTGTAAGATTTTTTGCCCCGCTAAAAATCACTTCCGAAACACTTAATCCCATATCGGTAAGTTTCAGACAGACACCTGCGCTGAGCACAACACCGCCGGCGGTGACTTTAGCCGTTTTAACAGCTGCTTTTTTTACTTTTACTTTATCCATTTTATTCTCCTTTTTGCGTAATTTATCTGATTTTTTATGTTTTGTCAATTTTTTTCTTGTCATATGGGTAATATTATGATATATCAGAACTACAAAATCGTATTATGTTCAACAAAAAATATTATTGTCATGAAAGAGATCTTAAAAATTAAGCGCGGTTGGGCTATTGCCTCCTATGTCATCGGCTTGCTTTATTTTGCCCTTTACGTGTGGGTTGAAAAAAACAGCGAGGCTGTGTTTGCGAGCATCATGGTTGTTGTTCTGGCGCACATTGCCGGCATTTGGGCGATGGTGATTGTCCCCAAATCTTCCAGAAGAAAAATCATGTTTACAACCTTCGGCTTGTGGTTTGCAATGTTTTCGATGGTTCTTTTCTTCACACCTACGGTATTGGGATTGGTTGCAAGCTTTGCCTCCTACGTTGTCATCGGCTATTTGCACACCTCCCTTCTTGACAACAAAACCATCCTTTCTCACACCCCGTTGATGGCAGACTGCGCTGATAACAACCAGGAGTGGAAACTCGCCTTATGGGCAATCTGGACGTTTGTCCCTCTCGTTGCTTACTGGAATATTTAACAAACTTTAAAGATCAACGGAGCCTTCAAAAGAGGCTCCGTTTGTTTATTCTTCTATTTCATTTTTATCGATTGAGTAACCGGTTGCCCGAACTGTTCGAATAAAATCAGGGCCATATTCATTTAAGGCTTTGCGAAGCCGTCTGATATGCACATCAATTGTGCGCGATTCGACATATATATTTGCACCCCAAACCGTTTTTAAAAGATATTCGCGAGAAAATACCTGCCCCGGATGCTCAACCAAAATTTTTAAGAGTCTGAATTCGGTCGGTCCCAAGTGTACGGAATTTTCTCCCCTAAACACCTTTTTTTGCACCAAATCAATTCTGATATCTTCATAAATCAGTTCTTTGACCGTCATGATTTCAGGCGCCCTTCGCATGTTTGTTCGAACGCGCGCCATCAATTCCGGAACCGAAAACGGCTTTGTTACATAATCATCTGCGCCGGCATTTAAGCCTTTTACCTTATCTTCTTCCTGACCTTTGGCGGTGAGCATAATAATCGGAATATTTTTCAAATCCGGTTTTGAGCGAATCATTTTGCAAATTTCGACACCCGAGAGTTCAGGCAACATCCAGTCGAGCAATATCAACGACGGACAATTTTTTTCGACAACCCCTAAAACCTTATTTCCCTTAGATTCAATTAAAACTTCATAGCCTTCTTTTTCAAGATTATATTTTAAAAGCAAAGCCAAAGCCTGTTCATCTTCCACAACCAAAACTGTCGCCATTTTTCGTTCTCCTTTATCTTAACGATTCAATATTTTTTTGATAATTTCCGCCTTTAAAAACTGCCGTTCCTGCAACCAAAATATCAGCTCCTGCCGAAACACAATCTTTTGCGTTTAAGGAATTAATTCCGCCGTCAACTTCAATTAAGATGTTGCGCTTTTTTATCATTTTTTTGATGCGTTTGATTTTATCTAAGGTGGCGGGCATAAAACTCTGACCACCGAACCCCGGATTAACGCTCATTACCATAATGATATCCGTTTTATTCAAAACTTTTTGAATAACCTGTTCATCCGTTGAAGGGTTTAGCGCAACTCCTGCTTTTAACCCGTAGCCTCTGATTTGATCAATCAGAGCCTCAAGATTTGACGAACTTTCAGCGTGTACGGTTAAAATATCAGCTCCGCCGTCTCTGAACCATTCAAGCATTTTTTTCGGATTTTTAACCATCAAATGCACATCAAGCGGCAGTTTTGTACATTTCCGAATCGCCTTAACAACCAAAGCACCGAAGGTTAAATTCGGCACAAAATGCCCGTCCATCACATCAAGATGGATCATATCCGCTCCGGCTTTTTCCAACGCTTTTATTTCTTCTTTCAGCCTTGAAAAATCTGCCGATAATATACTTGGCGCAATTAAAACCATTTTTTCTCCTTTTATGCTTATAAAAATAACCCTTAAACCTTAACTTGAAGTAAATTTTTTTAAGCTCTTGAAGTTTGGTTTTAAGGGATTATCTCTTTTGCACACACTCATCATGAAAGGATAAAACTATGGGCGATATGGCAAGACGCATTTCAAAAACGGACGTTAATGATTTAATTAAAACCTTAAACGAAGCTTATGCCGAAGAATGGCTTGCATACTATCAATATTTTTTAGGTGCAAAACTTGCAACCGGTATCTTGCGCCCCTCAATTGTTGAAGAATTTGAAGAACATGCCAAACAAGAATACGCACACGCCAATCTGCTCGCCGATCGTATTATTCAGCTCGGCGGAACACCTGTTTTAAACCCTGATGATTTTTCAAAACTTGCCAAATGCAAATACGAGATTCCTTTAAACGAAGACACCTTTTCACTCGTTAAACAAAATCTTGATGCCGAACGATGCGCAGTCGGTCGTTATCAGGGCATTTGCGATTTGACGTTCGGTAAAGATTATGAAACATACCGTATCTCGGAACATATTTTAAAAGAAGAGATCGAACATGAGCAGGAAATGGAAGATTTCTTAAAAGATATGGCTATCGCCAAAAATTATTACACAAAGTCCGAATCGAACTGATTTTTCATTTATATTTCCTTTAACAAAAACTTTCTAAAAAAAACTTCAAGATCTTTCTTGAAGTTTTTTATTGACGTAGTTTAAAAGTTGTTGTATGTTTTGCGAAGTTTAATCAGATAAAAGAAAAAGATGCTTTATTTTAACGCTTACATACCTTTCATTATTATCCCCTAAGGGGATGCATCTTTTTATATAAAATTCAAAATCTTAAACCAAACAACTTAAAGTAATAATTTAATATTTTTAAATAGGTTCAAACCATGAAACATTATGCTGATGTGCAAAAAAAGCCTGACTTTGTAAAGCTTGAAAAAGAGGTCCTCAAATTTTGGGAGGAAGATAAAACATTTGAAAAATCCGTTCACAACCGTGACGGTGCCGCCGAGTTCGTCTTTTATGACGGACCTCCGTTTGCAAACGGCACCCCGCACTACGGGCACATTATGGTCTCTTATGTTAAAGACGTTGTCGCACGTTTTCAAACCATGATGGGCAAAAAGGTTGAGCGCCGTTTGGGTTGGGACTGTCACGGCTTGCCGGCCGAAATGTCCGCCGAAAAACAGCTTGGCGTATCGGGGCGCAAACAGATCGAACAATATGGTGTTGAAAAATTCAATGACTTTTGTCGGTCTGATGTGTTGAAATATTCTTCGATTTGGGTTGATATGTTCAAGCGAATCGGTAGATGGGTTGATTTTTCTCACGATTACAAAACGATGGACTTGAGCTTTATGGAAAGCGTTATCCATAATTTCAAATCGCTTTATGACAAAGGTTTGATTTATGAAGATTTCCGCGTCTTGCCATATTCTTGGGCTGCTGAAACACCGCTTTCAAATTTTGAAGTCAATCAAGGCTATCAAGACAAAACAGACAACGCCATTACCGTGATGTTCACCCTTGAAAACTCCATGAAAATCCTTGTTTGGACCACAACACCATGGACTCTTCCCTCAAACCTGATGCTTGCTGTCGGTAAAGATATTGACTATGCCGTTATGGAGGAAGACGGTCAGAAATATATTTTGGCCGAAGCTCGCCTTGGTGCATACAAAAAACAGCTTGAAAATGCCGTTAAAGTCGGAGTGATGAAAGGTTCTGACCTAATCGGTCTTTCTTATGAACCGATGTTCAAATATTTTGAAGGCTTAAAAGCAAAAGGCGCTTTCAAAGTTTTAGCCGGTGATTTTGTTTCAACCGAAGACGGCACAGGTATCGTTCATATTGCCCCGGGTTTTGGTCAAGACGACTTTGATGCTTGCCGTGCCTATGATGAAAACTTTCCTATTGTTTGCCCTGTTGACGAAGCCGGCAAATTTACTTCCGAAGTCCCTGATTTTGAAGGTAAACAGGTTTTTGAAACAAACGAGCCGATTATGGCTTGGCTTAAAAGCAATCACTTGCTTGTGAAAAAAGAACAATACACCCACTCTTATCCGTTCTGTTGGCGCACAGACACGCCGCTCATTTATAAAGCAATGTCAAGTTGGTTTGTCAAAGTGACGGATTTTAGAGACGAAATGGTTAAAAACAACCAACAAATTAACTGGATTCCGGATCACATTAAAGACGGTCGTTTCGGAAAATGGCTTGAAGGTGCGAGAGACTGGTCTATTTCGCGCAACCGTTTTTGGGGAACCCCTATTCCGGTTTGGAAATCCGACAATCCGAAATTCCCGCGCATTGATGTTTTCGGCTCAATAGCCGAAATCAAAGAAAAGACCGGTTTTGAAGTCAAAAACCTTCACAAACCTTATATTGACGAGGTTGTCTATAAAAACCCCGATGATCCGTCAGGTCAGACAATGATGCGAAGAGTTTCCGACGTTTTTGACTGTTGGTTCGAATCGGGTTCAATGCCTTATGCTCAGGTTCATTATCCTTTTGATAATAAAGAATGGTTTGAAAATCATTTTCCGGCTGATTTTATTGTTGAAGCGATGGATCAAACGAGGGGCTGGTTTTATACCTTGACTGTTTTATCTACGGCTTTGATGGGCAAACCGGCGTTTAAGAATTGTATTTGTACAGGTTTACTCATGGCAGAAGGCGGTCAAAAACTTTCAAAACGTCTGAAAAACTATCCTGATCCGAACGAAGTTTTGGATCAAATCGGCTCTGAAGCCTTAAGATGGTTTTTGGTTTCTTCTCCGGTTTTGAAAGGCGGAAACTTGGCTGTTGATAAAGAAGGTAAAGAAATCGCAAAAGCAACTCGCGCCACATTAATTCCGCTTTGGAATGCCTTTTATTTCTTTGTATTGTATGCAAATGCCGAAGAATACGAAGCCAAAGAGATTTCATCTTCAACCCAAGCTATTGACAATTATATTTTATCAAAGCTCAAAGTCTTGCGCAATAAAGTTGAACATGGGCTTTCGACCTATGACGTATCAGAAGCCACAACAGAGGCAACTGCCTTTATGGAAGTTTTGAACAACTGGTATATCCGCCGCACACGTGATCGTTTCTGGAGCGGTGACAAACAAGCCTTTGACACTCTTTATACGGTTCTTGTCAATTTGAGCAAAATTTTAGCACCTTTGATGCCGTTTGTCGGTGAATATATTTACAAAAACCTCACAAAAGGCGAATC
>OMQZ01000124.1 GCA_900313355.1 uncultured Rhodospirillaceae bacterium | reverse complement strand
TTGAACGCTCGTTTCAAGTTCGCGAATCTTTGTAAGCAAAGCGTTTCGTTCGGCTAAGGCACGGTCGCGCTCCAAAAGGGCTTCTTGGGCTGTCATTTTGTCATTGACTTTGTCGGTTTGGAGCCAGCCTTCGTTGTCGGTGATTTTTTTGATTTTTTCTTCAACGGCTTGGGCTTGTTCTTTATATCTGTTGAGCTCATCTTCGTCTTGGATGTTTTCTTCGGAGATTAAGCTGAACATCGAATTAATGTTTTTGTGAACGGCAACAAAATCACTCATCAGTTCGGCATAAGCATCACGCGTTTTGTGGAGTTTTGAGCGATATTTGTCAGATTTGTGGTACATATGATAAGAAACACCGCTCCATATACCGATTAACAAAACGATAATCAGCATGAAAATTTGCATTTTGGAAGATATATTAAAAACCTTGGCACGGGCCCCGCTTCGGAATATAATTTCTTTGGTTGAGAAAAAGGGCTTTGAGGGGGTGTAATGTAATTTGTGCGGTTTTTTTATCCTAAATTTTTGGGCATTCCTTCTCATATAATGTTCCACAAATTAAAAGCGTTTTTTTGTTTTTTCGCTTTTGACGGCTGTGAGTATAACAAAAAATAAAAAAAAATAAAGACTTTTTTATTTCCTATAAATCCGAATCGAGAATCACGAACTCTTTTTCTCCGACCATGTTTAAAACCACACGGGCTTGTTCATCAAGCATATCAAGGTCTAAACTCTCAGGAGAAAGGAGTTTGATTTTGTCGTCCCAATGTTTTTTTTCAAGTGTGTATTTTTCTTCTAAGGCACGTGCTTTTTCGACTTCTTTGGTTAAATTAAGGTAACGAATCAGCCCGCGTTCACCACGGACGGCATAAAAAGTGAAATAAATAAAAATCAAGATGAGCATCATAAGCAAGCCTGATGAACTTTTCATTTTTGATAATAGATTTAAGAATCTGCTCATAATCGCCTCATTAATAATGCTTTGAGTCCATATAACAGATTTATTGTTAAAAATTGGTTATGAAAATAAAAAATAAATTAAGCCTCTTTGAAAAAAAAGAGGCTTAATCTTTTAAAAAGCAAATTTTAGAACATATATCTTAGACCGGCCGTAACTTCTTTTAAGTTGTTTACACGGTTCATGCCAAGATAGGTGTATCTGCCCATAACGCGCATGGCAAAGTGTTCGTTGAAATCATATTGCATACCGATACCGGCGCGGTAACCCATGCGGTTTTGCTTTTTTGAGGCAACGTCAGGATATTTGAAATCAAAGCGATAATTTGCAAGACCTAATGAGCCCAAAAGATTAAACTGACTGCAACCGATGGGAGCATAACCATACATGTCGGCACCATAAGCTAAAAATTCAGCCGAATGCTTTTTACCCTCAATGTGTCTTTCACGTTTTCCGGCTTGTTGATAAAAGGCTTCTAAGCCCCAATAACCGTACATTCTGGCACCAAGATTGACGGAACCCGAATGGTAGCTGTCTTTCATGTGTTTTGCGGGACCGCCGAATTTTGCATAAGAATAAATATAATCTGCGCCGATGTAAGGTTTCATTTCATGATAAACATCGGACCAATAGCCGGCGTTTGCATTTAATGAGACAAGGCAAGCCACACCGGCCAATAATAAAGTTTTTTTCATATTAAATATACTCCTATTTATAAATAGATTTGTTTAAGTAAATTAACTTGACGTTCAAAAGGCTATATATTCTGTAAAAACGAATTTTAAATAGTGCGTTTGAAAATTTTTTATGCTATTCTATCGCTTTGAGTGTGAGAGAGAAAAAATGAGCTTTTGTAATCCTTCAAAAAATTGTTTAAAATGTCAAAGATTGGTCGATTTCAGGACAGAGAATCGAAAAAAATTTCCGAGCTATTATAACGGTCCGGTTGAATCATTCGGCGATTTGAATGCAGAGGTTTTAATTGTCGGTTTGGCGCCGGGGCTTAACGGGGCGAACCAAACGAATCGTCCGTTTACAAATGATTATGCCGGTGATGTTTTATATCCCGGTTTAAAAAAATTCGGCTTTGCCAAAGGCGAATATAAAAAAAGAAAAGATGACGGGTTTGAGCTTTTAAATGTCAGGGTTACAAATGCGGTCAGATGTGTGCCGCCTCAAAATAAAGTTACCGGCGAAGAAATAAAAAATTGTCGGGCATTTTTGATCGAGGAAATTAAAAGTATGCCCCATCTTAAAATTATTTTAACGCTTGGGGCTGTGGCACATAATGCGGTTTTAGGGGCGCTCGGTTATAAATTGTCGACGTTTAAATTTGCGCACGGAGCTGTTCATTATTTGAAAAATGAAAATTTAATTTTAATCAACTCTTATCATACATCACGATATAATATTAACACGGGCGTGCTCACATTTGAGATGTTTGATGATGTCATAAAAAAAACTAAGGATTTGTTATGATTAAAGTTTTAAAAGATATGCTCTGTCTTTTGTTTTTGGTCAGCGGTTTTGTGTTGCTGTTTATATTGATGCAAACAAAGCATATCTGGGGAAATGTTTATATTGAACAAATTCTTGTAAATCTGGAGGAAAATGTTCTCTCAAGTGTTTCAAGGGAGGTTTTATACGGTTTTGTTATCAGCGCGATTTTGGGTGTTGTGACAGCAATTGCTTTTTCGGTTATATTAAAGAAAAACAGGCAATTGATTATTGTCGGATTGATTTGTTATGTGTTTTCGTTTTTTGAGGTCGGTGTTTTTTCATATTTTTGGCGCCAGACGGTCAGTTCTGAAATTTATGAGCAAGAATATGTTCCGCCGCAGAATTTGAATTATACTTTTTTGAGCAATAAACGAAATTTGATTTTAATTTATGTGGAATCGATGGAAGAAAATTATGCTTCGGTTGCTAATGAAAATCTAATTTCAAATATGTATGCGAGAATGAAAACGGAAGTTTCATTTAAAGGGTTTTATCAGCTTCAAAATCAGGACTATACCATGGCGGCAATGGTTGGGAGTTTGTGCGGTGTTCCTTTGAGAAAAAGCATATTAAAAGGACATCTGAGATATCAGAATTTTTTGGAGGGGATGGTTTGTCTGCCGGAGATTTTGAGTCAAAACGGATATAAAACCGTTTTTATGAAAGGAGCGGATATTGATTTTTCAAGAGCCGGACTTTTTATGAAAACACATGGCTTTGATGAGGTTATGGGCAAATCTGAGATTCAAGCTCATTTCGGGCTTGAGCTAAAAGAGCATACGGGAGCTTTCGGTGGGTTTGATGACAGCACGCTTTATGAGGTTGTTAAGAAAAAAATAAATGAATTAAGCTCTTCTGATAAGCCTTTTTTCTTGAGCTTTTTAACGCTTGATACGCATACGCCGGATTATTTTTTGAGCCCTGTTTGCAAATCAGAGCATGGCGATAAAAAAGATGTTATCAGATGCGCGGATCAGATGCTTTCAGAGTTTTTAAGCTGGCTTGAAAAACAAGATTTTTATCTTAATACAACTGTTTTTGTGATGGGGGATCATATCCAGACAGGTAAAAATGAATTGTATGAAGATCAGAGAGGAAGAAGGGTTGTCAATTTTGTTTTAAATCCGTCGCCTCTTGTGAAAAAGCAGGAACATACGGCATGGACAACACTTGATGCGGCTCCGACGATTTTAAGCGCGCTCGGTGTGCGTTTTTCGGATGGAAAATTCGGACTTGGCCGTTCGCTTTTTTCAAAAACACCGACACTTGTTGAAAAAATGGGCTTAAAACTTGAAACAGAACTTTCAAAGTCATCAAAAGTTTATGATTCGTTTGAAAGTGTGAGGGTTCATGCAGAGCCAAAATATGAAATTTATGCGCCGCTCGGTGTTGAGCTGATTTCAAACAAGGAAATTGAGAAATACGCAACTTTTTCAAATGTTTTGATGGGGGTGGTTTATTCAGATGAGTTTTCTTTTATGTTGCCGACAATCGAGAATAAAGACATAGAGCTTGATTTGAGTTTTAAGGTGATGATGGATGAAGGCGGCGCAAAGACGATCAGTGTTGTTGCAAACGGTCAAGAGATTGAAAAATGGAATGTGACAATGAAAGATAAGCAACCGCTCATGAAGCAAATTCGCATTCCGTTAAGTTTGATTGATAACGGAAAACTTCTGTTAAAATTTGAGACAAATGATGATGCGTTATCCGAAACATTTGGAATCGGGGTTATGTCTTTGAAAATAAGCGGTCTGAATGAAGGGTTGTTTTAGCTTAAAATTTTGCTTGACATAGGTAAAAAAAAACTTTATAAGCCAAAACGTTAACCCCGAGAATCGCTTTTCGGAGCGGTTTTAAATAATAACTAATAAACCGGAGAAAATTTATGAAAAGAACATATCAACCAAGTAAGCTCGTCAGAGCTCGTCGTCACGGCTTTCGTACGCGTATGGCCACAGTCGGCGGTCGTAAAGTTTTAGCTGCACGTCGCGCAAGAGGACGTAAAAAACTTTCAGCTTAAATCATGGATAAAATTCTTCATTTAAAAAAGAGAAGAGATTTTGTAAGAGTCGCCAAGGGGATTCGAATGGTCGTTTCGACTGTTATTCTTCAGGCGGCTCCGAGTTTATCTGAAGAAAAAGTTCCGTTTAAGGTCGGTTTTACGACAACAAAAAAAATCGGAAAAGCTGTCGTCAGGACAAGGGTCAGACGACGTTTGCGCGCGGTTGTGCGCGAGGTTTTTTTTGATCACGCAAAAGATAATGTGGAATATGTTTTAATCGGGCGCTATAATACGGCAAATTGTCCTTATAAAGATCTTAAAAACGACGTTAAATGGGCTTTGAAAAAAGCAAACAAAATGATTGAAGACGGCGTTTTTCAATCACCGCCGCCACCTCTGAAAGAACAAGAAGATGAAGTGGTTGTTGATTAAATTGGTGAGAATCTATCAAAGGTTTTTATCCCCTCTTTGCGGCGGATGTTGCAGATATAAACCGACATGTTCGGAATATATGATAGAAGCCATCAAAAAACATGGCGCGTTTAAAGGGTTTTATTTAGGAATTAAGCGCATTTTAAGGTGTCATCCATGGGGCGGAGAAGGGTATGATCCGGTTCCCGAAAAAAAAGAAAAATAAAAAAAGCCTCTTGTTTATCTTATTGATCATTTGCATGACAATGGATAAACAAGAGGGATGAAGGTTCGTGCTTAGGATTCGGGTTTGACAGAGGTCTTGGCGGGCTTGATTTTTTTCTTTAAGGCTTGCCAGGGGATGAAAACAACACCCATGAAAGCCAAAGAAATTACGATGTAGACAAGCCACGGAAGAGGGAAGAAACACCGCATGGCTGCGATGTAGATGAATCCCAAAAAGGCTGTGGCTATGACTGACAAGCCCAGATTAACGATGTTCTCTTCAGGGCTGTAAAAGGGCCATTGGTCGATGAGCTCTTTGTATAAAACCCCTAACAGCATCATTGCAAATGCCGCAGGGAAACTGAGTACGATTTTCACCCATAGAGGCAGTTGCTCCGAGATGTTGGTGAAGGGAAACGGCAACAGCATAATGACCAGAAGGCCGATGATTTTAAGTTCCTCTTTCATATTTATAAAGGTTAAATGGTTTAACAATTAAATGATCACGAAAGAACCGGCATCTTTAAGCACGGAGATAATAGACAATATAAATTCATAATCCTTGTGATTAGGCTCATGATATCATAATTTTTGTCAAAAAACAAGAAGGAAATTTAAAATTTTTTGAGATTTTAGGAAGATAAGGAATTTGTTGTTGTTTTAGATCCTCAAATCAAGCCCGAGGGTGACGAAAGACGGAGAGAGGGGAAAGATTGTTTTATTGCTTGAAATCAGATTAAATATGAATTAAAAGGGATACATTGTTTTAGCCGTAAGGATTTTTTTATGAAAGAAGATACTAAAAATTTATATGTGGCGATTTTAATGTCTATTTTGATTATATTCGCCGTTAATCATTTCTTTGCACCGAAGCAACTTGAAAATCAGGTCAATGTTGAAAACGAAGTTTCTGTTGTATCGCCTGTTGTGGAAAATATTGAGCCTCAAATGGTTGACAAAGAAGCTGACGAATCTGAGAGAATCGACATCAGAACACCGTCTGTTAAAGGAAGCGTGCGTTTAAAAGGGGCGCGTTTTGATCATCTCGAGCTTACAAAATACAAAGAAACGCTTGATGAGGACAGTGAAGATGTGAGACTTTTGGCTCCGGTTTCAAGCGAACAACCTTATTTTGCGGAATTTGGTTTCTTGTCAATCGGTGATGGTATTGTGCCTGATTCAGAAACACTTTGGCATGCCAAACAAGGGCAATTAACGCCGTCAACCCCGCTTGTTTTAGAGTGGGACAATGGTCAGGGATTGAAATTTTTACGTGAAATTTCGATTGATGAACACTATTTAATGAAAATTGTCGATACGGTTGAAAACACGAAAGATAAGAGCGTTGTGCTCTATCCGTATGGTCGCATTAACCGCGTGTATGATTTGAAAAATGTTCAAAGAAGTGTTGTTCATGAGGGCGTAACCGGTGTTTTGGACGGAAGTTCAAAAGAAATTAAATTAAGCGATATTAAGCAAGATGAGCCGAAAACGTTTAAGGCAGAAAGTGCATGGCTCGGATTTTCGGACAGATATTGGTTTACGGCTTTTATTTTGGAAGGTGATAAAGAAAATGATTTGACACTTTCAAGAATTGGCGAAAATCGTTTTCAGGTTGATTACAGGGGGTATCCTTTAACGATCAAACCGAACTCTAAAGCCTCGCATACCGTTCAATTTTTTGCGGGTGCAAAGGAAATTAAGCTTCTGGATCGTTACGCAAAACAAAACAAGATTCAAAAGTTTGATTTGGCGGTTGATTTCGGTTGGTATTATTTCTTGACAAAGCCCTTTTTCTATATTTTGGAT
>OMQZ01000123.1 GCA_900313355.1 uncultured Rhodospirillaceae bacterium | reverse complement strand
TCACATGTTGCCCAATTATCCACATATGGCAGAAATTGATTGACTTTTTCTATGCATTTTTCAAAGTCCTTATATTCCGAAATAATGAATGCATGGAGCTGGTTTTCATCAAAATATTTATGGGGCAGTTCACTTAGGAAGCTTTCGATTTTGGCATCCTTTGAAAGCTCCTTCGCAAGCTTTTTAAGCTCGGGAGTCCTTACACCTATCATGGTCTCAGCATCATAGCCCGGTATCAGTTTTGCCTGGAAATCCCGGTATTTTTCATCCTGGAGTTCAAATAATTTTTCCCTGATCTTTTCTCTCATTGTTTGTGCCCTTATTATATGTATATTACGGTTTTCACCTGCTTTTCGGTGTTACTTTTATGGTAGCTCATTAAATGCCTGAGTGTCAATACTTTTCCAAAAAAATATATGGAAATCACAGCACTTTTATAGTAAAATTAAATTGGTTGGCAGTTTTCACCCGAAACGGAGGTTTTTATGAGAAATATAATTTATCTTTTGCTTGCTCTTATCGTCGGCGTTGTGATCTTCTTTGCACTAAAGAAAAACAGCAGTGAAAAAAAGGAAGATAATACGGCCTCTGACTATCAGAAAATAGAAACGGTAAAGAAGGCTTTAGATGAGCTTTCCGGCACTTCTGCAATCAAAACAGTAGGTTCGGATCAGGGGCAATGGTACATTTTTGACATGCGCCTCATTGACGAAAAAACCGAAGCTTTTTATGTTCAGTTAAAAAGCAAGCTTGGTAAAGATTTCAATTCAAAACTTTCAAACGGCGATTATCTTTTTATCGGAGTTTTTCCGCTCAGGGGAAGTTACAGGATATATGCAGGCGATCCCGCCGATTCAAACAGCATGCTTTATCCTGACTGGACATACACCAAACTCGAAAAGAAATAAGCTAACCAAAAAAAAGAAATATACAGGAGGTATTAATTTATGGGACTTTTTGATCAGGCAATGTCCGGACAGCAGGGAAACAATGCTCTCAACACAGATTTTGCCACAGACAGACTTATCACTCTTTCAAAGGAACCAAACAACCTTGAGGAGCTTAAGGCAGCAGTTGATGTCACGGATCCGGGAAGCGTTGCGGCATATTTCGTATATGCGGTAACATGTCTTACTGCGGATTACGACATCGGCATGAGCATGATGAAATATCTTTTCGCAGACATCGAGCCCTTCGGACGCGGTTTCACCGAAGGCGGTGTTTCCGGCAAGGCAGGCTGGGACACATATTTCAACGAAAGGCTGAAAAGCAATGATTACCGTTGGCTTCCGAGAGCCTATTTTGAAGGCTCGGTTGCTTCAAATGGTTTCAACCCTCCGAAACCGCTTCAGGTTTCGCTTCACTATAATGAGCCAAACACCGATACCATCAACAAACAGTCGCTTGAACAGCTCGGCCGCCTGAATGTCGTTTATTATGTTCAGAGCAATGCAGCCGGAAACAAAGCAAACATTACCCTCAGCAAGTTTGACGGCAGTGACCGCTGGTATGTAACAAGCGGTACCACCTCGGCAGCGCTCTTCTATGACCAGAGAGCAGGCCTTACTGCTGAAGCAAAGGCAAAGCTGTATCAGTAAAATACTTTTTTAGGTTTATTATTTCGTTACCCGCACATTCCGTTTAGCGATTGTGCGGGTTTTTTGAAGCTTCGCTTACACTCAAAACAGATTTCCGTTACCCACAAGATAGATAACAAAAAGCACAAGAAGCAAAAACGAAATAACCGAAATTAAAAATTTTCTCATATTTACACCATATAACAGGCTTGATACCTGTCCTTTCTTACAATTTAAAACACTTTAATATCTTCGGCTTTTTCCGGTTTTTCAAAAATCGCCTGGAACTTCTTTGCCAGACCATCATCCACATAATATGCATCGGTCTTTTTTGCAAGAACATCCTCATTCCTTTTTGCAAGTCTGCGGTACCATTCCTCATCACTTATATCGATGTAATGGAACTCGTATTCAACATTATGCGAGCTGTAATATTCTCTTGCAAAATCTCTCTCTGCTTTTATCCAGTATCCCCAGTCAAGAACAACATTCACTCCAGCCTCAAGTATCTCCAGTGATTTCTTATAGAGATACTCCTTCAACTTTTCAACATAGTAATCATGTTTTTCTCCGGCGTCCTGTCCGAAGAGTGCAAGTGTGATTTCATCCACAGATAATATCACCGCGTTGTATTCTTTTCTCAGCTTTTCTGCATGGGTAGTTTTTCCGCTGCAGATTTTTCCGCACATCAAAAAAATTTTTGCCAAACCTGTACTCCTATTTATGATAATTTAATTTTTTATGAATTAGCTGTTAATCAACATATTGATTTTTGACGTTTGCAGCCCGAATCCACATTTAGCGTTTTTAGTTTTGTGTATTAACTGTTGTTTTTCTCTTTTTTGTGTCATAAGCATACAAAATATGCTATTTTGATGTTTGAAAACACCCTATATATAGGTAGCTCAAAGCCTTATGGTGCAAGGCTTTGCGACTGTTTTTGTCAGTTTTTACCGCAAGATATTGTTTTTGATATCTGTATACTTGGCCATTTTACAACACAATATCTTGTGGTTTAAAATGTTTCACGTGAAACATTTTTTTAGTTTTTCTCGTAGAAGAACTCTATCTCTTCTCCCAGCGGTCCGATCAAAAAAGCGATCCTTGC
>OMQZ01000148.1 GCA_900313355.1 uncultured Rhodospirillaceae bacterium | reverse complement strand
TCAGCCTCAACTGGCAAAGCATCATTTCCCTCTCTTAAGGCTTCATCGCAAGCCCAGTTGATTTTAACCCCTTTAAACAAAAAGGCCTTTGAGCGCGCCATACGATAAACGCGACCGGCATCAAATTTTGAAGCGGAGCCGAAAATTTCAACATCAGGCGTAAATGTAATTGACGTTCCGCGCCTATTGGCAACATTTGAAACAAATGTTAAAGGTGTTACGGGTTTTCCTTTTGAATATTCCTGACGCCAGAGTTTTTTATCACGCGCCACTTCAACCACAAGTTTTTGTGAAAGCGCATTCACAACCGACAACCCGACACCGTGAAGCCCTCCTGAAACCTTATAGACCGAATTTGAAAATTTTCCGCCCGAGTGAAGTGTTGTTAAAATCACCTCAAGCGCTGATTTTCCGGGGTATTTCGGGTGTTCATCAACAGGAATACCGCGCCCGTTGTCCGTGATTGTGATTGAATTATCCTCGTGCAGATAAACATCAATATGGTTAGCATAGCCGGCGACAGCTTCGTCCATTGAGTTGTCTAAAATCTCAGCAACCAAATGATGAAGTGCCGTTTCGTCCGTTCCGCCGATATACATACCGGGGCGATAGCGCACCGGCTCCAAGCCTTCCAAGACATCAATATCTTGGGCGTTATAGGCTTCTTTAACCGCTAAATTTGTTTCAAATAAATCTGCCATTTATCTCTCTTTTATTTTTCATTGTTTGCTTTTATATACCCTCTTACCCTTTTTCTCAAGTCAAAATTCAAAAAAATTAAACGATTTGATAAAAATATTGACAAAACACAAAAAATTGTTATTTTAAATGCAGAAGTGAATTATTTTAACTATAAATATCATCAATTATGAAAAATCAAAACTTAGGAAGGAAGATTCTCTTCATTCTTGTGCTCCTGCTTCTTGCTCTGTTCTGTTTGGCTCCGGGCGTCGTCTTGACAACATGGCCTGAGGCTTCTCTCTTCTGGAAGGTCGTCATGACTGTTTTGACCGTTCCTGCGGTGTGGATGTGCCTTTATTACTATCGGGTGCTTGCAAAAACCCCTGCCAAGGAATATCCGCTTAATCCGTTTTCGCTTGACCTGAGCTTTCTCGACGAAGGTAAAAAGCAGGTCAACCGATATGAGGGGATATCGGAGACAAAAACTGCCGTGATGATCTTATTGACCATGTGCCTCGGCATCGTGATAGGATTTGACATCTCCGGTGTCTTTTCCTCTTGGAAGATCCAAAACGACACGCTTTATGCTCTTATTTTAACAGGGGCGCTTTTCCTTTGCGTGTGGGTTTTCCCCGCATCTCCCGCCACTAAAGAAAACAGTTAAATTTGAACCAAGCGCACTCTCTTCGGAGAGTGCTTTTTTTATTGCACGAGTTTCAAATATCCCTTGAGAATCGATTCCGAAACCTTTATAATTGCCCGCATGACAGATCCAAAATTTATACATCTTCGTGTCCACACAGCTTATTCTCTTTCCGAAGGTGCCATCAAAATAGATAAATTGATTGCACGCTTAAAAGAAATGAATATGCCTGCCGTTGCCATGACAGATACCGGTAATATGTTCGGCGGCAAAGCGCTTTCGACATATGCTTCCGCTGATGGTATCAAACCTATTTTAGGCTGTCAGTTTTTTTTAAAAAATCCGGATTCTGATGATGTTTTAAAATCCAAAGGCAAAGAATTAAAGCGCGACAAGTTTATTTTGCTTGTTCAAAACGAAACCGGCTATAAAAATATCATGAAGCTCATGAAGCGCTTTTATCTTGACCGCACACAAGACGGCTCTGAACCACATCTTAATTATGATGATTTAGATGAATTAAACGAAGGTTTGATTGCCTTGACGGGCGGTTTTGAGGGCCCTATCGGCAGGCTTCTTTTAGAAAACCGCAAAGATGAAGCCGAAAAACTTTTAGAGTGCCTGCATAAAGCTTTTTCTGACAGACTTTATATTGAACTTTCGCGAATCGGCCTTAAAGAAGAAGCTCAAACAGAACCCGACTTTATCGAACTTGCCTACAAATATGATATTCCTCTTGTCGCCACAAATGAAGCCTTTTTCTTAGATGTCGACATGTATGAAGCTCATGACGCTTTAATTTGTATTGCCTCAGGTGAGGTGATTGCCAACGAAAACCGTAAAAAGTTTTCAGTCAACAACCATCTTAAAACCGAAGCTGAAATGCTTGAGCTTTTTTCCGATGTTCCGGAGGCTCTTGAAAACACCGTCAAAATAGCCAAACGATGCAACTATCTGTCTGAAAAAGTCAAGCCGCTGTTGCCGATTTTTGAATGTCCGGACGGCAAAAGCCAAGATGAATTTATCACCGAAGAGGCG
>OMQZ01000122.1 GCA_900313355.1 uncultured Rhodospirillaceae bacterium | reverse complement strand
GAAATAAAGTCTCCGAAATATGATTCGTTCGCGGTATCAGCACCGTGTCCTGTTACAAAAGCAACGAAATACTTGAATACCCAACCGCCGATTGCGCAGTAGTATGGGAGAATGATAAAAGGCACCAGACAGGAAAAAACACCGAGTAGCTTGGAGAACTTCCCGCGTTTGAGCTTGTTGTAAGCCATCAGCGGTCCGCGCCTGGTTTTTCGACCGATGGCAACCTCGGCTGTAAGCAGTGTAAAGCCGAATGTCAAAGCTAATACAAGATATATAACTAAAAACAATCCACCGCCGTTTCTGGCAGCGAGATATGGGAAACGCCAGATGTTACCGAGTCCTACGGCACTTCCGGCAGCGGCAAGAACAAAGCCAAGGCCTCCGGAAAAAGAAGTTCGTTTTTGTACCAAGATGAATGCACCTTCTTTCTGAAAAATAAAAAACAACAATAAAAGTATAACATATAATAAATGATTTGTGAATAGCAATTTTTTTATAAAACAGTATAATTAAAAACAAAGGGGGAAATCCAAATGAAAGCTAACAACAAACAGGTCACAAAAAAAACAATCATAAGCATCGCACTTGCTGTATGCATGGTGTGTTCGGTGCTTTTTGTCGGGAGCGTTTCATACGCAAAAACAGATAAGACAACAACCATATATAACTCGGTTAAGTCAGCGTATAGTGCCGGATTTCCGCTCTCAGATAACAACAAGATCAAAACAAAAAGAAAAAATATATTTGGAAATTATTCAAAAATACTCGGAGTTTCGGCAAAGTATTTTTCAAAATACACAGCAGGACAGAAGTCAAACAGCAAGGAAGAATATATATGCTTTATATGCAAAGCGACTTCATCTGCAAATGTAAGCAAGATCAAAAAAGCGCTTCAGAAGTTTGTTGTAAATGAGTACAAAAGCAATATAAATTATCATTCCGACAAGGGCAAAAAGATATTGAAAAACGCAAAGGTCGGATCAAAAGGAAAGTATGTTTATCTCTTTGCACTGGACACTTCAAAAAACAAAAAGGCAATCGCAGCCTTCAAAAAATGCTTTTAAATAAATGGTATTTTCGAGCTTAGTATTTTTGTACATTTTTCTTCCCGCGGTTCTACTTTTGTACTACATCATTCCGCGAAAAGGGAAGAATTTTGTACTACTGATATTCAGTCTGTTTTTCTACGCCTGGGGTGAGCCTGTATATGTGCTCGGGATCCTGGCGTCAGTGATCATAAATTATTTCTTTGGCAGAGCGCTTGAAAAGCATCATAGCAAGGCTCTGCTTACCGTAAACATAGTATTAAACCTCGGATACCTGGCTGTATTTAAGTACACCGGGTTCGCTTTGGGTACGCTCAACAAGCTGTTTGGTCTTGATATGGAGGTACTTCAGATAGCGCTTCCTATCGGGATCAGTTTTTATACCTTCCAGGCGCTTAGTTACACGATAGATGTTTATAGGAAAAATGTCCCCGCCGGCAAAAACATCATTGATTTCGGAGCTTATATAACGATGTTTCCGCAGCTTATCGCCGGTCCGATCGTTCGTTACAAAACAGTTGAGAGAGAGCTTCGTACAAGGAAGGAAACACTTGCTGATTTTACACAGGGAATAGTGAGATTTGCGTCCGGACTTGGGAAAAAAGTAATCATAGCAAACTCGGTCGGTCAGATCTGGGATGCGATCAGAAATGGCTCGCAAGGCGATCTGACAACTGCAACAGTGTGGCTTGGGATGATATGCTTTACACTGCAGATTTATTTTGATTTTTCGGGATACTCGGATATGGCGATAGGCCTTGGAAGGATGTTTGGATTTCATTTTGACGAGAACTTCAATTACCCTTACATATCCAGATCGATCACGGAATTCTGGCGCAGATGGCACATCTCGCTTTCAACTTGGTTCAAAGAATACGTATATATCCCGCTTGGTGGAAACAGAAAAGGACTTGCAAGACAGCTTCGGAACATTTTTGTTGTTTGGCTTTTGACAGGGCTGTGGCACGGTGCTGCGTGGAGCTTCGTGCTGTGGGGATTGTATTATGGAATTCTTTTGATATTTGAAAAGGTTGTTTTTCACAAAGCACTTGAAAAAATCCCAAAAGCATTTGGACATATATATACTATGATAATAGTGGTCATTGGATGGGGAATTTTTGGATTTGCGGACGTACTGCCGGAGCTTCGCACAGGGTTTGTAAAAGGGGCATTTTTCGCTGGAAACTATGGGCTTTGCGACGGTCATACGCTTTTCCTTTTGAGCGGAAATATAGTTCTTTTGGCAGTGGCCGTCATCATAAGTACCGGAGTGATAACAAAGCTTGTCAAAAAGTATATCGTGAAATATGAGACAGTGTACGCTGTCGG
>OMQZ01000121.1 GCA_900313355.1 uncultured Rhodospirillaceae bacterium | reverse complement strand
TGGGGGTGTAGCTCAGCTGGTTAGAGCGTCTGCCTGTCACGCAGAAGGTCGCGGGTCCGAGCCCCGTCACTCCCGCCAATAAAAAAGTCCGCTTCAAGGCGGATTTTTTTTATTGGCGAAAATACTGAGTTAGGACACGCGACCGTAGGGCATATTTTATTTATCTCAATCTTAACGTATTTCCCACCACAAACATTGAACTCAAAACCATGGCAAGACTTGCCATATGAGGCGAAATTTGAATGCCGAGCGGTTCAAAAAATCCCATTGCAACCGGAATCATCAAAACATTATAAAAAAATGCCCAAAACAGGTTTTGTTTGATGATTTTGAAGGTCTTTTCGCTGATATCAAAAAGTTTGACAATGCTCATCAAATTATCATTTTTCAAAACAACATCTGCGCTTGAAACGGCGATTTGAGTTCCGGTTTCGACGCTCAAACCGATGTCAGAAGCCATCAATGCCGGGCTGTCGTTGATGCCGTCGCCTGCCATCATCACCTTTAAACCCGAATTTTTGAGGTTTTGAATTTTTTGTGTTTTCTCTTCGGGCAACACATTTGCCATCACGTTTTTTATCCCAATCTTTGAAGCAACTTTTTGCGCCGTACTTTCATTGTCGCCCGTTAACATCCAAACATCAATTTTTTTGCTTTCAAGAGCCTTGATAACAGCTTCTGCATTTTCCTTGAGAACATCTTTAATACCGATCAGAGCAGAAAGCTTGCCGTCAATTGCTACATAAACAATACTGTTTTGTTCATCTGTTAAGGCTTTTTCATCTTTTGTTTTCGGCTTTAAACCATATTCTTTAAGAAATTTAGCATTCCCGAGCACGACAGATTTTCCGTTCACCTTTCCTTTTAGCCCGAATCCCGCCAAATTTTCAAATTCATCAGCACGATCGGCTTTTATTTTTCTTTCAAAAAGATAGGTCTTAAAAGCATTGGCGATCGGGTGAACCGATTTTTCCTCTAACGCTGCCGCCGTTTTGATTAAATCTTCATCTGAAAGATGAGAATAATTGAAAATTTTTGCAATTTTAGGTTTGCCGTAAGTCAGTGTTCCCGTCTTGTCAAAAAGAACGGCATTGATATCTTTTGCACGTTCCACAACATCTGCTTTTTTAATTAAAATACCTTCTTTTAAAGCCAACCCCTCGCCCATCATCACGGCAAGCGGCACCGCAAGCCCCAAAGCGCACGGACAGCTTGCCACCAACACCGTCACAAATTTGACAACAGAAAAGCTCAAATCCGCCCCGCGCCACACATAAAAAATAAACGTCATGAGGGCCAAAGCAATTATAAGCGGCACAAACACACCTGATGCCTCGTCTGCTATGCGTGCAATTTTCGGCTTTGAAGCGGCGGCATCGGTGACCATTTGTACAATCTTTGAAACGCTTGATTGTTTGCCTATGTTTTTTGCTTTGCAAAGCACATATCCGTCATAGTTAAACGAGCCGGCAAGCACCATATCACCAATTTGCTTTTTAACGGGTTTGCTTTCGCCTGTGATAAACGATTCATCAAAATGGGCAGAGCCTTCAACAATCACCCCGTCAACAGCTGCCTTATCACCTGCATACACAGCCAAGACATCGCCTTTTTTTAGCTCATCTAAAGTGACTTTCTGCTCTTTCCCGTTTTTTAAAAGCACTGCAAAATCCGGCGTGATTGTCACAAGCTTTTGCACTGCCTCAAGCGTTTTTTGCCTTGCCCCGCCTTCAATCATGCGCCCGAGCAAAACAAAATATATAATCATCGCCGCACCCTCAAAATAAACCGGCGCGGTTGGGGTAAAAACAGCTACATATAAGCTATATAAAAAACTTGTCATCACACCGAGTGTGATAAGGCTGTCCATATTGGGCATTAAGTGTATCAAGTTTTTAACCCCGCTTAATAAAATCCCTCTGCCTTCGAACAAAAAGACTGCGCAAAGCGAACTTAAAGCCCAAGCTTTATGTGCCGGATGAATGTTTGCAAACATTGAAAGCCACATCATCAAACAGAGCAAAATTGCGCCCACGATGAGCTTTATCTTTTGGCTTTTTTGCTGTTTTTGAGGTTCTAATTTTTTGAACTCACCCAAGCTTTTAAAACCTGCGCCTGACACAAACTTTTCGATATCGGCAAGCGCAAGTTCGTTTTCATCATATTCCACATTTAAGGTTGCCATCACCAAATTGACATACGCATTTAAAATCCCGCTCTGTTTTTTGACATATTTTTCGAGCCCGTTTGAACAGGCACTGCAGGTCATACCGTCAATGAGCAAGATGGCTTTTTTCATTTTTTAACGGGCGAGCTTAAAGCCTAAATCATCAATTTTTTCTTTGATCTCATCAAGGCTTGCCGGTTCTTCATATTGAACCTCAACCGATTTTTGCTCAAAATTTGCGCTCACTTTTTTTACACCCTCAATGCTCAAAAGCACATTTTGCACGCGCATCTCACAACCGTGGCATCTCATACCTTCAACTTTTAAATTTGCTTCTTGCATCTTTTTTTTCCTTAAACATTAAACAAAAACGTCATAATATCGCCGTCCTGCACAACATATTCTTTGCCTTCAGAGCGGATTTTTCCGGCTTCTTTGCAGGCCTGTTCTCCGCCGAATTTCACATAATCATCATAAGAGATTGTTTCGGCTCTGATGAAACCGCGCTCGAAGTCGGAGTGGATAATTCCGGCACACTGCGGTGCTTTGTAGCCTTTCAAAAACGTCCATGCGCGAACTTCTTTCGGACCTGCCGTAAAATAGGTTTGAAGCCCTAAAAGTTCATATCCCGCTTTGATAATTTTTGAAAGACCCGTTTCCTTTAAGCCCAATGTTTCCAAAAATTCTTTTTTCTCTGTTTCATTTTCTAGCTGTGCAACTTCTGATTCGATCTCGGCAGATATAATCACGGCTTTTGCATTTTCAGCCTCAGCTTTTTTGAAAACAGCCTCTGAGAATTTATTGCCTGTTGCGGCAGATTCTTCATCAACGTTGCAAACATATAAAACAGGCTTTGAGGTCAAAAGTTGGAGCATTTTATATTGCTTCAATTCGTCTTTTTGTTTTTCATCAGGAGCTGCAACTCGCGCCGGCTTTCCTGCTTTTAAGGCTTCAATAATCGGCTCAATCACAGCTTTTTGGATGATGGCCTCTTTATCACCGCCGCGCGCTTTTTTCACAACCTGTTCAATGCGTTTTTCAAGAGATTCAAGGTCTGCAAGCATCAATTCCGTTTCCACGATTTCGGCATCTCTTATCGGATCGACCGAACCTTCAACATGTGTGATATTGTCATTTTCAAAGCAGCGCAGAACGTGAATAATGGCATCAGTTTCTCTGATGTTTGCCAAGAATTGGTTTCCGAGCCCCTCGCCTTTCGATGCGCCTTTGACAAGCCCTGCAATATCGACAAATTCGAGCTGTGTCGGCACAACATTTTTAGGGTTCACCATTTCAACTAACTTATCAAGCCTGTCATCGGGCACAGCAACGCGCCCTGTGTTCGGCTCAATCGTACAAAACGGAAAGTTTGCCGCCTGCGCTGAAATTGTTTGCGTTAAAGCATTAAAAAGCGTTGATTTACCAACGTTTGGAAGCCCCACAATGCCACAATTAAAACCCATATCAAAATCCTTAAACTAAAATATTATTTTTTCTTTACTGTTTGCAT
>OMQZ01000120.1 GCA_900313355.1 uncultured Rhodospirillaceae bacterium | reverse complement strand
GCGCAACCAAGAGCGCTTGGAAAATGTGGCTGAAAAATGTCGCTATCGCGGAATAAAAGTTGTTTCAAAGGTTATTGACGTCACAGACAAAGAAAATATGGAAACATTTATTAAAGAGGCGGACAAAATCGCTCCTTTAAATCTTGTTTATGCCAATGCGGGCGTGTCAACAGGGGCGGAAACTTGCGAACATATATATAACACATTTAACACAAATATTTTCGGTGTCTTAAATACCATCACACCGAGCATCGAGATTTTTGAAAAAAGAAAAGACAACTCTAAAAAAGCGATTGCCATCACAGCTTCGATTGCCGGTTATCACGGGCTTCCGGCTTGCCCCTCATACAGCGCGACAAAAGCTTGTGTTAAAGCATACGGCGAGGCACTTCGTGAACGTTTGAAAAAAAAGAACATACAGGTCAGCGTGATATGCCCCGGATTCGTTCGTTCGCGCATCACCGACAAAAACACTTGTCCGATGCCGTTTTTTATGGAAGCCAGTAAGGCGGCCAAAATTATTGCACGCCGCGTTGAGAAAAACAGAGGATTGATAGCTTTCCCGTGGCCGATGAGATTGAGCGTTTATCTGCTCTCAATTTTGCCGAATTGCATCAGCGGTTTCATATACGGCAAATTGCCGCATAAAGTGTAAAGAAAAAAGGAACCTTAAATTTTTACGATTCCTTGTTAAAAGAATATACCAAAATTTTCTTTAAGAATCAATTAAAATGAAATTTTAAAAAGTGTAAAGAAAAAAGGTTCGTTTTTTCTTTACACTTTTTAAGGAGATTTATAATGAATCAAAAAGGCAGAAGTATGGTCGAGATGCTTGGCGTTTTAGCTATTATAGGAGTCTTATCCGTCGGCGCCCTTGCAGGCTATTCAAAAGCGATGAAACGCCACAAATTAAATATCCAAGCTGAACAGATTTCTACTTTAATCATGGCAGAAATGACTTATCAAGAGCAAATAGGAGTTCCGCAAAATACACAGATGTTATCAGGATCTCATGTTCTTGTTCCGATATACAAAAGCCTAAACGCTATTCCCGAAAATATGATTATACCGGGAAACAATACTTATATACAGGACATTTTTCGCAACCGTGTGTTGCTCTATACATACGATAATAAATCTTGGCACGCTATTCGTGTAGAACTAAAGACAGACCAAAACATTGAAAGCTGTATCAATATTTTCGAAACAGCTAAAAATTATTCACCAAATATATGGCAGATTGCCATTTGGAAAAACACCGTGACGAATTTATATAATGCCTATGGCGATAGGTATTGCACGGAAGATGAACGGTGTTTGAAAGACCTGAAAATAGCGGATTATCCTGACGCGTGCAATTTGTGCAAAGATATTAACAGCTGTCAGATTTATATATGGGTTGAGTAATAATTAACCTCTTTTCCTTCTGAGCAAGATATAAAGTGCGCCGCTGCCGCCGAGTTTGGCAGAGGGGTGTATAAAGGTCAAAATCATAGGGCTTAATTCCGGACTTTTGAGCCATTCGGGAACGCTTTGTTTTAAGACACCTCTGGCTTCAAAAATATCTTGCTCGGGATGAGGCAAACCTTTTCCGGTGACAATCAAAACGGCACGCTTTCCTTGATGAAATGAAGAAAAAATAAAGTGATGTACGGCCTCAAAAGCCTGATCTAATGTAAAACCGTGCAAATCAAGACTTGCCTCAACACCGAATTCTTCGCGCTTAAAACGACGCAGTGTTTGTTTGTCAATATCAGCTTTTGTGCCTAAATCCGGTTCATGATGAAAGTTTTTTAAAACGGATATCTCTTCAGTTTCATTTTTTAAGCGAACTTTTTTTTGAGGCTTTTCTTGAATGCGATTCGTTTGTTTTAATTTGCGCACATTGGCAGTTGCCTCCTGCCAAACAATATCATCATCTTCGCTCATGTTATTCTTTCGGCATCAAAATATAGTATTGCCCTTGCGCATTCATTTTGCCGGCGTGCAAAAGAGCATCTTCGCCGTGCCCCCAAAAATAATCACCCCTGACGGCGCCTTTGATGGCTGCGCCGATATCTTGCGCCACTACAAGTTTGTTTAAGGGTTTTCCTGAAGGCTCTGAGGTCTCAAGCCATAACAAAGCCCCAAGCGGCATAAAGGCCGTATCAACAGCCAAACTTCGTCCGGCAGTCAAGGGCACGCCCATTGCACCGATAGGCCCCTTTGCATCGGATATTTTGTGGAAGATAAAACGCGGATTTTCGTTCATGTTCACATCAGCAATTTCAGGGTTGTCTTTGAGCCAATCTCTGATTTTATCCATTGAAGCTTCGCCCTGTTTTAAAATGCCTTTTTTCAAAAGCAATCCGCCGATTCCGACAAAGCGATGACCGTTGTTGTCAGCATACGAAACACGCACATTTGAGCCATCATCCAAAAGTGCGACGGCAGAACCTTGGATTTGCATCAAAAAGATATCAACCTTATCATCACCCCATAAAATAACAGGAGCGTCAATACCGGATTTTTCAATTTGCTCACGTGTAAAATACGGAATCAATTTGTTGTTTTGAACACGACCTAAAATACGCTTGTTCGGCAGATCTTCATCAAAATCTTTAAGATTGATTTCAATTAAATCATTAGGTTTTCCGTAAATCGGGTATTGATACTTTCCGTGTTTTGTTTTTGAAGCCTTAAGTTCGGCTTCGTAATATGATGTAAATTTGCCGACAGGCGAGCCGTTATAAGTTACCAAATAGGGTGTAAAATTTGTTTTGAAAAATGCTTTGAGTACGTCATCATTTTTGACTTTAAGCCTTTTGAATTTTTCACAAACGTTAAGATAAGCCTGAGATTTTATCTTAATTTCACCCTTTTCTAAAATTTTCGGGTTCTTTTGAACCGATTCGCAGCTTAATTCAAAAGCTTGAGCCGCCTCGCTGATATTGTCATGCTCAAAACCTTGTAGTTGAGAAAAAGCAGCTTGTTTGAGATATATACCGCTCTCATCAGCAGATTTTTTTCCGGCGACACAACCGGCAATCAATAAAATTAAAAAGAACAGTCCGAAATTTTTCATAGTTTTTTCTTTGTTGAAGTAAGTAACCAAACATGAGAAGGTGTGTTGATATTTTTTTCAAAAGTCCAAGTGTCTGAAATTTTTTGCACAAAATTTTCATCACCTTCAATAAGTTTGCCGTCGGCATCTTTTAAGACATTAATTTGTTCGGATTCGAATTTCACAACGATTTGCGCTTTACCTTTTGCACTAACTTTGGCGTCAATAATTTCCATCGTCTCAATACGAATCAAATCCGATTCGACAGTAATACCTTTAGCTTTTCGTTCATCAATAATGGCCTCAAATTTATCATAAAGTTTAGAATCAGTGAGCATCTTAAGCGTTTCTTTGTCTTGAGATGCAAAAGCTTCCAAAACCATTTCAAAAACTTTTGAAGCACGCTTCAAAAAGTCATTTTTATCAAAACCGCTTATTGTGGATAGAACCGATTCGGCAGGTGAAAGATTAACCTTAATGTCCTCAAATTTTTCTTGTTCTTCGTTTTCTTTATGTATTAAATCATAAATTTTTTCAAAGTCTTGTTTTGAAATAATTTTAATCTTCGGTTGTTCGGGCCTTGTCCCTAAAACATTGTTTAGTCTAAATAAAATTAAAAGAACCACAATTCCTAAAAAAAACAAATCAATATAAGCCGACATCTTTTTCTCTATCCTTTAAATAACAGTTGAGGTATATATAGCGTATTTAATAAATATTATCAAGTGTTATATTTTATTTGACGAGAGTAAATATTTAATGTAAAACCTTAAAAAAATATTTTTAACAAGAAAGGTTTTTTAAAATGGCAGAACAGCAACAGCAAACAACATTAATGATTAACAGCCAATACATCAAAGATTTGTCTTTAGAAATTCCGCACGCGCCTGAAATATTCAAGCAGTTGAATAAACAGCCTCAGATTCAGGTTGAAGTTTCCGTTGCCACCAAATCGTTGGAAGAAAATGTGTATAATGTGGACTTAAATTTAGCCTTAAATGCGGATATTGAAGACAAAAAGCTTTTTATCTTAGAGTTGACTTATTCTGCAGTTGTGACCTTAAATGTTCCGCAAGAACACTTAGATCCGATCTTAAACATTGAAATTCCGAGATTAACATTCCCGTTTGCAAGAAACATTGTGACTCAATGTTTAATGGAAGGCGGTTTGCCGCCGATGATGTTAACGCCTGTTGATTTTGCTGCCGTATATGCGGCAAAACAGGCAAGAAAAGAGCAAAACTAAATGCGTTTGGCGCTTTTCCAACCGGATATTGCACAAAATACGGGCACACTCCTTCGCTTAGGAGCGTGCCTTGATTTAGAGCTAGATATTATTGAACCATGCGGCTTTTTGTTTAATGATAAGGGATTAAGGCGAGCAGGGATGGATTATTTGGATATGTCTCATTATCGGCGCCATGCCTCGTGGGATGACTTTTTAAATTATCGTGCCGAACACAAAGATGAATACGGTCGAATTATTTTGCTCACCACACACGCTTCAAAACCCTATATCGATTTTGAGTTCAAGAAAAATGATATTATTCTCATGGGGCGTGAAAGCGCCGGTGTTCCCGAAATTGTCCATCAAACGGCAGACGCGCGTTTACTTATTCCGATGAACAAAAATGCGCGCTCAATTAATGTTGCTGTTTCTGCTGTGATGGTCGTGGGCGAAGCCCTACGGCAGACAGGCTTGTTCCCTAAAATTTAATTTTTTTTAAAATTTTGGCTAGATTTTTGCTTTAAAATATGGTATAACGAGTCGTGTTGTGGTAAAAAATAAATAATAGGAAACGCAAATGAGTATCAAAAAATTACCGACAGTGACATTTAATTCCGGCGAATATGTCGTTTATCCGACACACGGCGTCGGGAAAATTTCGGATATTTCAAAGCAGACGATAGCCGGCTCTGAGCTTGAATTGTTGGTTGTCAATTTTGACAAAGACAAGATGACGCTCCGTATTCCGCTTCAAAAAGTGGAACACGTCGGCTTGAGAAAAATTTCAGAAGCTTCGACCATCAATGAGGCTCTTGAAACCTTAAAAGGGAAGGCTAAAGTCAAAAAAGTGATGTGGTCTCGTCGTGCGCAAGAATATGAAAACAAGATTAATTCAGGCAACCCTGTTGCGGTGGCTGAGGTTGTTCGTGATTTGTATCGTCAGGAAAACTTGGCAGAACAATCCTACAGTGAACGCCAGATTTATGAACAGGCTTTTGAGCGCTTAGCTTCTGAAGTTGCTGTTTGCGACAACATTTCAATTGATGATGCAAACAAAAAGTTGCTCGGTATATTGGCAAGATAAGAGTTTTTCATTTCTTAACTCCTAAAAAGG
>OMQZ01000189.1 GCA_900313355.1 uncultured Rhodospirillaceae bacterium | reverse complement strand
GCTTCTTTTTGCGTTCTTTCTCTTAACGTAATCACACGACACACAACCGAAAGTTCGGATAAACTGTCGATGGTAGACTTTCTCGCCTCCATCATCGAATAAACTTTTTCAGGCGTTGCCGAGGCCAAATCCATACCCTCAATTCTGAAAACACGTGCATACGTTCCGTTGGCGCATTTGATTGTAATGCCGTCTTCCATCAAACTTGCAAAAGGCAAAAAGTCCGAAACGCGTGATTCTCTCGGACTTGGCAAAACCCAGTTACCAAAACGTGTTGCAAGCAAAACCGCAAACGCTGCGGCTGAAATCATTCCCACAATGGCAAGCATTACTTCAAAACTTGTCAACCCTTGGGCAAAGATTGTCGTAAAATCAAAACTAGGGCTCAAATTTATTTCCTCTCTCTTGATATAAGTTTTTAGAAACTTTATTCGTCTGTCCGAACGCCTGAATCATTGTTGACAGGTGCGGTTCTTTCACACCTGCCATCACAATGGCTATATGACAACTGACAATTGAAACAACGAAAAGCAAAGGGTTCACATTCGCCACACCGACCGCCATAAACATCATCGGCACCTGTATTCCGGCATTAATCGCTGTGGGCAACACAGGCCCCCAAAAAAGTTTTGGAGGCTGTGCCACAGCTTTTAAAATCATATCCCTCATCTTCTAAATCTCTTTTTCCTTAATGACCAAATATCCTTCCTAATCTTTCCATTGCATTTTGAAAGGTAGCATTACTGATGCCTATGCTTTGTCCTGTTGAATACACGCTATATCCGGCATTAACACCTTGATTAACAACGCTTCCTGCATTTGCTAAACCTGTACCTGCCTTTGTTAGACCTTCGTTAATTTTATCAGTCGTATTTGACACACTATTCTCGCCTGTCGGATTGTTTTCATAATCTGTCGACCACGTTGTTGCTGTCGCATCAACGCTACCCGAAATTCCTCTCAAAGCACCCAAAATACCGGCCAGTCCGCTCTCTACACCATTCGAACTGCTACCAATCGTACCCATAAGATCATGTAGCTTTGCCAAGAAAGAAGCATCACTTCCCAAAATCTCACCGCTATGCTGTATACCCCATGCCGCATTTGCGACAGCATCAACAGCACTATTAAAGCCGGCCGACGCAGTGTTATAAGCACCAACAACATTACCAATCGTGCTCCAAACATCACCCAATTTTTGCCAAGCCGTCTTTTCACAAACACCATTTTCAACCTTTCCTTGGCAAGCTTCTGTCGTAAAATGTACACCGCCGTTTTGATCAACGGTGCAAACATTTCTTATTCCGTTTTCACCCCATTTGCTCTTAGACATCGTGCTTGACGGGCTACATCCGGCTTGAATCATTTTAGCAAAATCGGAGCTTTGAACATCAATTCCGCCTACTTTAATTGTGTCTGGTAAATTATTAAGTCCACCCTCTCTATAAAATTCAGATTCTAATCGCTGTCTCTCCCATTCCTCTTCCAGCATAAGCTCTGCCATCATTGCATCAATATCCGCATCGGTCAATTCCCCCGGCAAGCTCGGAGTTTCACCCTTATAATTCGGATCTGTAATATCTGCAGGATCTGTTCCAATCGCTTGTCCCCGACTATATGGTTTTGACTCTAAATAATTCTGAAAAGTTAGTTGAGCATCTTCTTTTTTGCTGAAATAGTCGTCTCCGCTGAAATATTCCAAAAACGGAAACATCAAAGACAACAGCGACAACCCGATCATAATATAGCCCAAATGCTTATAGCTGATCTTATTAAAAATTGCCGCAACAGAAAACATCACCAAACCAAACCCTGAAACGACATAAACTATTTCTCTTAAATCTTTTAAGGTCGTATAGAGCTTATATTGAAGCGTATCGAAAATTTCCGCTTCTTGTGCAAAAGCCTCAAACGAAACAACCAAAAGACAAAACAGCGTCATTAAAAAGAGCGATCTTAAAAACTTTCTCGAATTTCTCATGTTTGCCTCCATAAATATCAATAACAATAGCTATTTAATAAGCGTATCCCTAATCTTATAGACAGAAGTATCAACATTTACCCCTGGCACATCTGTTAAATATTCCAAAAGCATAGCGGTGCCGGCAATAATCACCACACCGATAATAATCACCGAAAGCCATTTCCAGTTAAGCGCTCCGAAAACCGCGCCGAGCGCAACGGCGATAATGCCAAAACCTGCTGCGGCAAATATAATCTTTTTCATACCCTCAAAAACCTCTCCGCCGGTCTTTGTCAGGTTTTCAAAAACGGCATACCCGTCCGTTGAAAATAAAATCGAAGAAAGCGCATAAACCAAAAGGCCTGCGAACAAATACATTTTCAATTTCTCAAAATTTATTTTCAACATCATATCTCTCCATAATTTCTTTTTTT
>OMQZ01000118.1 GCA_900313355.1 uncultured Rhodospirillaceae bacterium | reverse complement strand
CGCCGCACTTAAGGTTTTAGACCCCACGCAAGAAAAATATGACGTTGTGGTAGATTTTCAGGGTGATAATCTAAACGTTGATCCGAGCGTTTGTTTGCCATTGATTGAAATGGTTCAGAAAACAGACTGCGATATTGCAACTTGCGGTATGGTGATTAAGTCTGAGGAAGATAAGACGAACCCGAATGTCGTTAAAATCGTTATGGGCTTGAGAGAGGGCGAAACGGAAGGCAGATGTTTATATTTTACGCGCGCAACGGCGCCTTATACACGAAACCCCGAAAAGTGTCCGAACCAAGATTTATATTATCATATCGGGATTTATGTTTTTAAGGCATCTTCTTTACAAAAAATGGTTTCGCTTCCGACAGGGGTTTTGGAAAACAGAGAAAAGCTTGAACAGCTTCGCGCACTTGAAAACGGAATGGTTATCAGAGCCAAAATCATTGATAAAATCAAGCTGATTGAAGAAGCACCGGCAGACATCAACACCGAAGAAGATTTGAAAAATTCTCTGCCGTTTATTAAGTAAAAACAACGCACATAAAGGACCGCTTATGACTTTAGTTATAAGCGGTTTTTCTTGACTTTTTGATAAAAACATGATACTCTAAAGCTACATTTTACAAGGCGTAGAACGCCCTTATCAGAGGGAGAAAAGAGATGAGCAAAACTAATCAGATTTTAGCTTTAAGTGTTTTGGTTTTTTGTGCTTTGACGGCAACAAAGGCTTGGGCAGATAATTGTAAATATACAGAAGGTACTTCTTGGTCTGGTGGTTTCGAAAATATATCACAAGGTATAATTATTAAAGAAACTTGCTATACTGATTCCTCATATTCTACTATAGCTTTCACGAGAGAATATGACGTTATGCTTTCAAAATCTGATTATTCTATAGATTTTAACGCAGATGGTACTGTTAACATAATTGGACATGATGGAACACATAATTATTCTTTAGAAACAGCTCCTATGCACGGCTACAGTACAACTCAAAATGGAAAAAAGACATTCACTGATTTATGGTCTTATGGCAATTTATATGACGATGACCAAAATGTTATTGGAAACCAAGTACTTTTAAAAAATCTATCCGGAGATGTTGCTGGTCAAGTGGATATAGTGTCATTTTCAAATCAAAATGCTAATGGCTCATCACAAGGTAATGTTTATGAATATAAGGATGTATCAGGAAATGTTTGGCAAACTCAAGTTGTATCTGAGAATTATAATGCAGACGGTATAAAAACTTCTACCTCTTGGGAAACAACAAGTAGTAACGGCGTTGTTACAAATTCATCATTACGTGAATGGTATGAAAATGGTGTATGGAAGTCACAAACCAATGAATCTTATAATTCTTATGGTATTTTGACGTCAACATCCAGTTCTGAATATTGGGAAGATGGTAAATATAAAACTTATTCTAAGGACGATTATGATTCTAATGGTAATAAAATACGTACATCTGGGTATGAATATTATGAAGACGGAACCACAAAGAAAACATTATATTCGGAAAATTATGACTCTAATGGTAATAAAACAAGTTCTTATGCCTATGAATATTATGAAAACGGTAAAACAAAAGATTATAACTCCGAATCATATTTTGCAGACGGCAGTATAAAATCTTCTTATTCAAATGCTTACGATGAAAACGGTAAAATGACTCATCAAGAAAGCTTGAGTTATAACAATGACGGAACGTTTAATCATTCATATTCCAGAGATTATACCTATGACGAAAACGGGCGGCAAATTGCCTATGACCAAGAAAATTTTGATGCCGACGGCAATAAAATCGGAACGGCTGAATATCGAGTCAATTATGATGAAAACGGCAATTGGCTCGGCAACTCTTATGTTGAAAAAGATTTGGACGGCAACCAAACATACGCTTATGACAATGTGTATGAAGAAGATGACGGCCACTATCAGACAACATATACCGAATATGATGCCAACAACAATGTTACCAACAAAGAAATCGACCGTTATGATTATGACGAATTCGGCAACGAGGTTTGGACGTGGGAGCAATATGATGGTGATGGCAATTTGCTTGAACGCGACCACGACAAATATGACGACGAAGGCAATTATTTAGGTTGGACCGCTGATTTTTACGCTTATGATGACGAAGGCAACGTTATCGGCAGAGTGTCGGACGATTATACGGATTTGCATGATGAAAACGGCAACTATATCGGTCAAACAAAGCTTTCATCCGTTTATGACGAAGACGGCGATTTAATTGAAGAAACAGAGTCTATTTACCAAAAAGATGCGAACGGCAACTGGGGCTGGACGACCCTTTATACAAAGACATACGATAAAACGGGACGGCTCCTTTCAATCACTGATGCAAACGGGGTTACGACGCGTTATGATAAAAACGGCAACCCGATTATCTCGCGCAAAATTTATACCGTTCAAGAGGCGGAAAGAGTTTCTAAAAAGACCGGAAACAAAGTCCGCTTGAGATATAAATAATCTGCGCTGATTTAACTTTAAGCCTCCCTTAAAAAAGGGGGAGGCTTTTTTATGAAAATACTTCTTGACTTTTTGGAAAATTTGTCTATATTTCTTTTTACTTTTCTTATTTTTTACAGATTATTATTCAAAATTTTAAGCATATGAAAAATTCGTATCCCCCTGTGCGTCTTAAAGTGCGCCTTCTCGCTCCCTGTATCGCGATCAACCTCAAGCACGATGATGACAGAATCCTCGTCAACCCGACGGAAGATTTTGAAGAACGCTCGTTTATTGCTGACTACAACGGCGATTACCACACGGTTTTCGTCGTCGGTGATGATGATGTTCCTCGTTTTCTTTACGGGCCGATCGGGGCATTCAAAATCCGCTTCGAAGCAGAGCCCTTTCTGACCATTATGGAAACATTTCGCCGTCAGGACAAATTCGTGTTTTTCAAAAACGCTGTCCTTGTCGATCCGGCGGAGGTCAACAAATTTTTGGCTCTTGTGGAGGCATCAGAACTCTCCGAGAAAGATCGGCACCGCGCACGAACATGGGTTCGCCAAATGGCTAAAAAGGCGAAAAACTAATTTTATAACTCTTACTAAGCACGTTTTCGGACGTGCTTTTTTTATTAAAAAATTTCTTGACTTTTTCTTAAATTTGTCTAAAATTTTCTTATCATTTTATGCATATGTTTTCTTATTATTTATATTATGGCACAAAACGGTTTTCCTTCTTTGATGCTGGGTCGACCATATGATCCGGTTCATGTTAAAATCAAGATTCCTCACAAAGCTGTCGCTCTAGACAGGTATAGCGGGCGCAGAACATATTTTTATTACGGCCCGTTTGAAGAGTGGACCCCCACTCTTGTTCTGTCTGCTGAAACGGATTACAGAATTTATTCCTTTTTCGTTAAGCACCCTGTTTATGCCTTTGTGCATATCCTGCACCCGAGTTTCGTGCTCATCTTATTTGAGGCTGAGTCTTTTTTCTATTTGATGAGGTACGCCAGTCGGGGCAACAAGCTCAACTTTTTCAGACACGCTGTTGTCGAAAGCCCTGAGGAGGCTGAGAAATTTTGTAATATGGTCAAGTCTTCCGACCTTTCCGATAAGGATAAAAGGCGCGCCTTGACCTGGGTCTATCGCAGGCAAAAGAACCTTGGTATTTGAACAACCTTAAAAGCATTATATTATGGAATTTGACACTTCTTTTTCTT
>OMQZ01000166.1 GCA_900313355.1 uncultured Rhodospirillaceae bacterium | reverse complement strand
ATCTTTATATCGACTATATTGACGAATATAAATAAATCATATAATAAATTTTTCAAAAATGTTGAAATTGTGACGATTATTTGTTAAAATAAATTTTTACATCATAAAAACTTGCGCTATTTGCATTGATTAAATATACATAATATGATAAAATATTACGTAATATGGCGAAAAAAACAAAAGAGCAAATAACATATAATATGAAAATGGTTCGTAACAAAGATTCGAAAATCGAATTGAAATTACGAAATGCTCTTTGGGAAAAAGGCTATAGATACAGAAAAAACGTCAAATCCGTTTACGGACATCCCGATATTGCATTTATAGGTAAAAAGATTGCGGTTTTTTGTGACAGTGAATTTTGGCATGGCTATGACTGGGAAAATCGAAAAAACGATTTCAAATCGAATCAAGATTTTTGGATTCCGAAAATCGAGCGCAATATTGAACGAGATAATGAAGTAACCGAAAAATTACAATCGGAAGGTTGGACGGTAATTCGTTTTTGGGGAAAAGATATTACAAAAAGATTGAATTATTGTATAGATATGATTATGAAAGCGATACAGGAGAAGCACAATGAAAAACATTAAAAATGTTCCCAATTATGCCATATTAATTGAAGCAACGTTCATCGCTATGAAACAGTTGGGTGGTTCCGGCAGAAATGTTGAAATCAATGAAAAAGTTTATGCCATACTTAACGTTGAAGATGATGTTTTGGAGATTTTGCATACAGGCAATCCAAATATGAGTGAAATAGACTATCGTTTGGCGTGGGCGAGAACGCTGTTAAAAAATTACGGAGCAGTAAAAAATTCAGGTCGTAGTGTATGGGCTTTAACGCCTGAATTCGCCAATATTGAAAAAGTTGACGGGAGTTTGGTTGAACGTTTCAGAAATATTTCTCCGAAAAACAAAGAGAAAAACGAATCTTCCATAGAGAACAACGAGGAAATTAATATCCCGTCGGAAACGAAAACATGGCGTCAGCGTGTTTATGAGATATTGCTCAAAATGAATCCATATGCTTTTGAAAGATTGACGCAAAGGCTATTGAGAGAATGCGGGTTTACCGACGTTACGGTAACAAAAAGCTCGGGTGACGGCGGGATCGACGGATATGGTAAACTTAAAATCAATTCCATTATAAGCTTTAACATTGCTTTTCAATGTAAGCGCTATCAAGGTTCCGTGGGCGCTCCGGAAATCAGAGATTTTCGCGGATCGCTTACAAAAAACATCGAAAAAGGCATTTTCATTACCACGGGAATATTCTCAAAAGCAGCTAAAGAAGAGGCCGAAAACTTAGGAAAACAACAGATAGATTTAATTGACGGAGAGAGTTTTATCGATATGCTTGCGAACTATGAATTGGGCTTAAAAGAAGTAAAAGACTATGAAATAGATGCGGAATTTTTCGCAAAGATATAAAGACGGATATTGAAAAATGCTTAATACGAATCGAAGAGGCATTTAATAATGATAAGAAGCATTGATTTATTTGCAGGTATAGGTGGAATACGTCTTGGGTTTGATCAGGCGTTTGGTAAAAAAATTAAAACCGTTTTTGTCAGTGAGTGGGATGAAAACGCACAGAAGACATACAATGCAAATTTTAGAGATAATATTGAAATTGCAGGCGATATAACAAAGATAGACGTAAGAGAAATACCCGATTTCGATATTTGTCTTGCGGGTTTTCCTTGTCAAGCCTTCTCAATTGCTGGAAGAAAAAAAGGATTTGACGATAATTACAAAGGGCAAACACGAGGAACGTTGTTTTTTGATGTGGTGAGAATTTGTTCAGCTAAGAAACCGAAAGTAATTTTTTGTGAAAACGTAAAAGGGCTTACAATTCATGATCATGGCAAAACATTTAGAATAATAGTCGGAGCATTGCAAGAGCTTGGTTATACGGTGTTCAGTAAATTGCTTAACAGTAAAGATTTCGGAGTACCGCAAAACAGAGAAAGAATTTACATCGTTGCTTTTCGCAATGATATTGCGCCGAGCGAATTTATATTTCCAAAAGGGAATGATTCCACTAAAACGATTAGAGATATAGTGCAGGACGCTCCTATTCCCACAAAATACTATTTAAGCGATATTTATATAAAAACATTGATAAAGCACAAAGAAAGACATAAGGCAAAAGGAAACGGATTCGGATATGAAATTCGTGATTTGGATGGAATTGCGGGAACACTTGTTTGTGGTGGAATGGGGCGAGAAAGAAATCTTATAGTGGATAATCGTAAACATGACACGGTACCGACAACGCATATTAAAGGGAAAATCAATGATGACGGAATACGAAAAATGACCCCGCGTGAATGGGCAAGATTACAAGGCTTTCCCGATAATTTCAAATTGATTCTTGCCGATGTGCATTTATATAAACAATTCGGCAACAGTGTTACTGTTCCCGTGATAAAAGCTATTGCGAAAAAAATCAAAGGAGTGCTTGATAAAAATGGCGGAATCGATTAAAGGGAAAAAACTAAATAAGGGAGAATGGGCAGAGTTTTACGTTATGCTTAAGTTACTCGGTGAAGGTAAACTATATGCCGCAGATAAATTGCTTTGTAAGAATTGTAAAAATTATTTGGATATACTGAAAATTATACGTCAAGAATATGAAAATCAAGTTATAGAATATATAATTGATGAAAAAAAATCACAAGTTATAATCAAGTTGCAAAATTCGGAAGATATTTTAATCAGGATTGCCGCTTATGAATTTAATCAAAATGCCGATATATTGTTTAATGGAATAAAAAACGAAAAAGGCAGTTCTGTTCTTGCGCCCGATTCGGTATGTGATTTTGCAAAAATTATTTATGTAAGCAAACCGAAAGCTCCTGCCGTAAAAGCTTTGAAAAAGCAATTCGGAGGTAAAAACGATATTTTTATCGAAGTCAGAGACGGTCAGACTTCAATTGTTTCAATTATGGGCTTTTCCATTAAATCAAAGTTCGGGCAAAATCCGACATTATTCAACGCAGGCTCATCTTCGCAATTCCTGTATAAACTTTACGGATGTAATGATAGAATTATGAATGATTTTAACGGAATAAGTGAAAACGATGGGCGTGGCTGGTCGAAATGTAAAGAGTATCTTGTGAAAAACAATATATCTATGGAGTTTAGCGGTACGCAAAACCCGGTATATAGTGAAAACTTATTTCTTATAAGAGAATCTATGAGTAAAATAATGGCTTGGTGCGTAAAAGACAGACTTATTGACAGTAACGATAGTCATAATGTTAAAGAAACCATTGAAAGAATGACGGAAGCAAATCCGCTTGGAGTTCAAAATCCGAAAGTATATTACGAGAAAGCTATGAAAGATTTCTTGATTGCAGGTTTTACAGGGATGACTGCGGGCAGAACTTGGGACGGGAAAGAGCAAGTAAACGGCGGATATATAGTTGTTATGGATAACGGAGATATTTTGTGTTATCATTCAAATGACAGGGAAGCGTTCAGAGATTATTTGTATCGAAATACATATTTTGAATATGTCAGCGCGGATAAATATGTTTGGAGCCGTATTATAAAAGTTGACGGTTATTATTATCTTCCGTTAAATATTTCGGTTAGGTTTAATACGCATATAAGATAAAATATACTTAATTATGTTTATTGAAAATTACAAGAATGATATATATATTTTTTTTTGAGGTGAAAAAATGAATATTTGGCATGATATTGCTCCCGAACGTATTCAACCCGAAGATTTTATGGCACTTATCGAAATCCCAAAGGGTTCCAAGAATAAATACGAACTTGACAAAGATACCGGTTTGTTGAAACTTGACAGAATTCTTTACACGTCT
>OMQZ01000116.1 GCA_900313355.1 uncultured Rhodospirillaceae bacterium | reverse complement strand
CTCTAAAAATTTTGGAAGAGTACGAAAAAAAAGATGAACGTGTTAAAATTATAACACAAAAAAATCAAGGATTATCAGCGGCCCGTAATACTGGTATCAAAAATTGTCGTTCCGCATTGATTTATTTTATAGATTCGGATGATTACATAGAAGAAAATACAATAGAAATTTTATATAAAAATATGATTTATGATAATTCTGACGTTTCAATAGGAAAAACTTGTTGCGTTGGTGATGAGAAAAAAATCCAGTCAGTTCAAGCATGGATTAATAGATGGCATAAAGTAGGAAAGTTTGAGATAGGACAGAATATACGATCCGAAATTTTTCCGACAGCATGGAATAAGTTATATAAAATGTCTATTATTAAGAAGTTTAACATCAGATTTCCTGAGGGCTTAATCAATGAGGATGAATATTGGCTATGGGCGTATATGGTTCAATGTCAAACTTATTCTGTAACAGATAAAGCAATGTATTTTTATCTACAGCGCAAAAACTCGATTATGAGTGAAAGAAATTCAAGCAGAAAAATTCTAGATATTGTAAATATTTACTGTAAAGTATATGAAACGCTCGAAAAATACAGAAAAATTAATGTCTACAAAGAAGCCTTAGATGCTACTTTTGTTATGAGTATGAGGGACTTGATAAATCGTTGTCCTTTACAAATGTATGATGCTTGTAATAAAGAGATTTTAAAATATGTAAAATTATCTTCTTCTTCGAAAATATCAGCGTTCTATTCAGACATACAAAAAGAACTAAATGTTCAGATAATTAATCAAAGGACAATAGACCTTCATCCTAGAATATCTGTGATAATACCGGTATATAACACCCAAACATATTTAGGTGATTGTTTAGATTCTCTAATTAATCAAACATTAAAAGAAATTGAAATTATCTGTATCGATGATGAATCAACGGACAACAGTTTTGATGTATTGAAGGAATATGCTCAAAAAGATAAAAGGATAAGTATTATAAGACAAAGTAACCAGCGACAAGGAGTGGCTAGAAATAATGGAATCAAATACGCAAAGGGAGAGTACATATTTTTTTGTGATTCGGATGATTACCTAGATAATGAGTGTTTGGAGAAATTATATAATAAAATTGTTTCTGAAGGAAGCGATATTTGTTTGTATGGTTGCGCGACCTATAACAATCAAACGAAACAAATGTTCATTGATAAATTTCGAGATTTAAGTTCTTATAAATTACAAATTGATAAAGTTTGCACATATAGAGATATTAAAAATGCCCTATTTTCTCACTTTTATCCATTTTGTAAATTGTATCGTCGGCAATTTATTCTTGAAAACGATATATTCTTTACGCCAAAAATATATTTCGAAGATGTCATTTTTAGCGTAAAATCTCTAATCCTGGCACAAAAGATATCTTTTCTTGATGAAAATTTGTATATTTATAGAGACAATCAGCAATCTTCAACGATGGGAATCTCTAAAAGTATCGATAAAACTTCAGACATTATTTATTTCTTACAAGATGTTTATACATTTTTGTGCACAGAAAATAAATATTTGGAACTGGAACAAGAGTATTTATCATTTTTTGTAGAGCAATGTAAATACCATATGCGCAGAATCCAGGCCAAGGAAATCAAAGATATCTTTGTCAGAAAAATAGTATCTTTCATGGCGAAAAATAAATTAAATTATAAAAATGAACCATTAAATAGTTTTTATAAATATATATTGACTTATGCAAACAGGGTTTTGATTGTTGAATTAAACAGTTGTCATGGAGAATGTTTACCGGGGTATATTCAATACTTTATAGACTTAGGTTACGCCGTTGATGTATTAATCAATGAGAAACAGAGTAATGAAAACCCATTATATATGTTTGATAATATTAATGTTAAATATGAAAAACAACAAAATATTATCAAGTATCTCAATTCAAGTGCGATGTCGGAATATAAGGTATGCTTGTTTAATTCCGATGTACTTTATGATTACGATAGAACCTCAATTTTAGATTTGATTGAATATAAACAAAAGGGTCTGCAAAAACTATGTGTGGAGCATACACAACAAAACCTTCGAAATGTATACTGGAGAGCTATTCCAATTGTTCTGAAAAAATTCAGAAAAAATGATCGTATTTTTGAAGTTACTCCCATCTATTTTGGTAAAATTTTACCGCATCATAAAAATAAAATAACTAATTTTATTGTCGTCGGAAATATTGAAAAACAAAGAAAAAATTATGATTTATTGATTTCTACTGTTCAAAAATTATACAATGAAGGGATTAAGAATTTTAAAGTAACTATTGTGGGTAAAGGAAAGGAATTAATTATACCGGAAGAACTTCAAGAATATTTTGATATAAAAGGACGTTTAGGATACTTTCAAATGTATCAAGAAGTTCAAAATGCCGACTATTTTCTAACATTATTAGATCCAATAAATAAAGAACATAACCGTTATCTAAAGCTAGGCACAAGCGGTTCATTTCAATTGATATATGGATTTAATTTGCCATGTCTAGTGGTTGAAAAATTTGCGAAAAAATATGGCTTTAATAATGAAAACAGTTTTGTTTATAAAAGCAATGAAAAATTAACAAAAACAATGATTATGGCAATTGAGCAGAAAGATCAAGATTATCAAATAATGAAAACGTGTCTACAAAATATGGCTCAAAAAATTTATGACAATTCGCTTAAAAGCCTGAGAGTAGCATTAAGTACAAATGTGAAGGATTCTCAAATAAAAAAAACAATATGGTGTTTTTATGATTTATCATGCCGAATGCTACAAAAGATTAAGTTAATTAACAAACGAGTCAAAGAAATTGAGCAAACTCTTCGAGAGATAAGAGTAGATATCAAGAATTTTGGTGCATCAGATAATGATATTGTTGTTACCGGGAAAAATATAAAAGCAAGTCAACCGGGATGGTTTGCTGATGAGCAAGGTATCGGAACAGTTGTTGAAACATCAAATTCAAGACAAAGGTTAAGTATTAAAGTTATTAAAGACGGGAAGTTGCAATTTTCTTTTCGCGGTCAAGATAAGAAAAACAGTAAAGGGGTTCGCAAGAAAGTTTGGATTGATTATCAGTCAATCAAAATCGATGGCAAAGAAATCTTATCATCACCTGTTAAAACATGGCATGATGAACCATATCGTTATGAGATGTCTGTTAAAGACGGGCAAATTGTTAACGTCGAAATAAAGCAAATTCCACACCAATACGACCAAAATGAGTTAAAATGGCTGATTAAACTGTTTAACCCGAATTTGCCTGATTTAGATAAGGTTTCAAAAATTGTTCATCGCAAATTTAAATATCGAGGTGGTTTGTTTTATCAAAAACAAACAAAAGAACATAAAAAAATTTATATATGCGGAATACAGGTTTATAATGCTAGAATGAAAGGTACGCCAATGAACGAAAAAACAGTAGAAAGCAGTTTGTTGCAACGGATTATGCAAAAAGCTAAATCACTTAACCCAAGTTCAAAAGAAATTGAGCAAACTCTTCAAGAGATGAGGATAGATGTTAAAAATTATGGCGCATCAGATAACGATATTGTCGTTACCGGGAAAAACATAAAAACAAATAAACCGAAATGGTTTATAAATGAAAAAGGTGTTGGAGCAGTTATTGAAACGTCAAATTCAAGACAAAAGTTAAGTATTAAAATTATCAAAGACGGAAAGTTGCAATTTTCTTTTCGCGGACAAGATAAGAAAAACAGCAAAGGGGTTCGCATGCCTGTTTGGATTGATTACAAATCAATCAAAATCGATGGCAAAGAGATTTTATCATCTCCCATTAAAACATGGCACGACGAACCATATCGCTATGAAATGGCTGTTAAAGATGGGCAAACGATTGGTGTTGAAATTAAGCAAACCTCACATGAATATACAAAAGCTGAATTGAATGCGCTGATTAATGAAATGTATCCAAATTTGAAGGATTTGGAAAATATTTCCAATAAGGTTTACCGTAAATTTAAGCACAACAAAGGCTTAGGCTATTTATTGTTCCATAAAAAGAAAACAGATACGGATCCGTCTTTTGAAAGCCGATTTGCTGAGTTAAGTTCAAAAATTAAAAAAATGCAATCTGATATGGAAGTGCAACAAAAGGAATTGCTTCAAAAGGTAAATGAGCAAATGACATCCCAAATAAACACTAAACTTGAAAAAGTTTTGTCTCAAATGAGCAAAGAAATTGAGAAAATACAAACAGATGTGAAGGGACTACAAACTGAGTTGATGCAAAAAATTGATGAGCAACAGTCCGTGATTAATAATTTGCAAGCATGGCAAACTGAACAGTCTCAAAAAACAACATCAAAATCAGCAAGGATTATTAAATTTAAAAGAAGTCTATAATTTTTATAGACAAAACTTGACAATAAAAATTTTTTTGTATACAATGCCTCCGAATTTGGAGAAAATTGAATATGATAGAACGTTTTTTGCCAACCATTGATGAGGTTTTGTGCGCTATGAGCGAACGCCCTTTGGGAATGGGTGAAGAAGCTACAGTTTATAAAGTGCACACAAATCCGAAATTTACGGTTCGTGTAAGTAGAGATGCACCGGATTTTGAAATTTTGGCTCAAAGAATATTTGACGAAAAATTTACGGTTCAAAAAGACATTTTTGAGGGAAGAAATTATGGTCAAACAGTAGCTTATATGTGGCTTGATGAGCGTGACGAACATATGGCATTAATCGCAATTTGCCGGTATGCGCCTGGAGTCTCAATCGAAATTTGGAAACCGGGACAATACGAGCCCTCAAGTGAGGAAGCCCTAATGAAAACAATAGTATTTTCTAAGACAATACTCAATTTGCCGGATAAAGCTTATGATGGTGTTTGTGATGATACACTCTTTTTATCGTCAAAAGGATATTCAATCGATACAGGCAATTGCGGTTGGTTCAGCAATATGGGAAATATTTTGCTCGATGCTGCCAATAAAAGACTTCAAGTGGTTGATATCCAACCGTTTTATAGGCAACATCCAGGTATCAATATGAATCACACCAAAGGTTTTAATACACCGCTTTACTTGGCGCATGGTTTAATTACGGGCTCATATAAACACGCCAAAGAACACAGCAAATATCCGCCGTTAATTGAATATCGAACGGAAACGATTGATAAAATCATCAGCGCTGCAGAACGTAACCACATCAATGATTTAGGGGGGTATATAGGCAATGATCTCTCAAAGATAGAACAGATCTGGGATTATCAACTTTCATTACTCAATATAGAAGAAAAATATAGAAAAAATTTTGTTAAAAGAGTTTGTAGTATAAAAGACGAACAGCGATATCCGGTTACGAACAATTTTGAACGGTTAGTGCGTGTTGCCGGTCGGAGTATGTATACTTAAAAAAATAAAAAACCTTCCGAGATGGAAGGTTTTTGTTTTGGAGAGAGGCGCTTAATCAGTGAGCATGTCGAGGCAATCATACATCACACGGATGTGGTGCTTGGTGCCGCTCGTGACGACATTGCAGATGCCGGCTTCGCCCAAGCTGTCGAAGTCAGCGAAAATCTCGGACTTGACAAGGGCTTCAAGTTTGGCTCTGACCATAAACATCGCCATTTTGTCTCGAGAAGAGCCCTTTGCCAGTTGCTCAAGGGCAAGGATAATACAGCCGGAAATCTCGTAGAGTGCAAAGTGGATCTCTTTAGCGCCGCTAACGGCAACACTCCAACCCTCGCGGATGTCGTTTGCCCAACCGGAACGGTAGGTTTTAAGAGCGCTGATCGTCTTTTTGAGGTCGTCCTTTTCAAAATCAGACATAAAAATCTGGGCTTGTTTAAAGAGGGTGTGTCCTGTGGCACGTCCCGTTCCCTCTTTTGGTTAATATAAAAATATCTAACTAATACATAGTTGTAAGAAAAACGTAACACAATTTTAACCACAAAGCAAGAGTTTTTTTGACAAAAAGATTGATAAAAAACAAAAAATGTGATAATTGAAGTATAATGTTGAAAAAATGAGAATGTAAGATGAATAAAAAAATTCTGACGGTTGCTATGTTTTTTTTATTTATTTTAAATCCGGTTTTCGGAAAAGATATGGCTCAAAAAGACATACATAACCAAATGTGTTCAAACCTATGCGGCAGCGGATATTTTTATGATCGGCCGGGAGCAAAAAGAAACGGGCAAGAACTTGTTTGTACAAAATATCCTTTAAGTTGCGGCTATAAATGTACAATCGGGTGGACATTTAAATATTTAATAAACGGCACGAACTATACATGTCAGGAAGCGATACAATTTGAACCGACAGAAGAAGATCCGAACCTGATAAAGGCACGAAGCTTATAAAAAAAGCCGCCATAAAAGGCGGCATTTTTTAATCCTTGGATTCTAAATCAAGCTTAATGTGAAGCTCTTTAAGCTGTTCTTCGGTAACGGTGTTCGGGGCTTGCATCAATAAGTCTTGCGCTTTACCGTTCAAGGGGAACAAAATAACTTCTCTGATGCTTGGTTCATCAGCGAGCAACATGACAATACGATCAACCCCTGGAGCACAGCCTGCGTGCGGCGGGGCGCCATAGTGGAAAGCGCTGATCATACCGCCAAATTTGTTGTCAACAACACTTCTGTCGTAACCGGCGATTTCAAAAGCCTTATACATAATTTCAGGTTGGTGATTTCTGACGGCGCCCGAAGAAAGCTCAATACCATTGCATACAATGTCGTATTGATAAGCCAAAATATCAAGCGGGTCTTTGTTCAAAAGCGCATCCATACCGCCTTGGGGCATCGAAAACGGATTGTGTGAAAATTCGACCGCGCCTGTTTCTTCATTTTTCTCATAAAAAGGAAAATCAATAATCCAGCAGAAACGGAAGGCATCTTTTTCAATCAAATCAAGATCTTGGCCGATTTTTGTGCGGGTTTGACCGGCAAATTTGTTGAGTTTATTAACTTCGCCGACCATTAACAAAACGGCATCACCGTCATTTATGGCAAAAAACTTCTTCGCCTCAGAAAGCTTTTCATCGCTGAAAAACTTGGCAATTCCTTTGGCGCCGTTCGATGAAAGAGCAATATATGCCATGCCGCCCATGTCAGCTTCTTTGGCATAGGCATCTAGTTTATCAAAGAAGGAACGCGGTTTGTCGGCAATTCCTTTAACAACTATTGCGCGAACCTGTTCACCGCTTTCGACCTTGCTATCATAAACACCGAAACCGGAATTATGGAAAAACGAAGTAGCGTCCATAATTTCAAGAGGATTTCGCAGATCAGGTTTGTCTGAGCCGTATTTAATCATCGATTCGCGATAAGGAATTCTGCGATATGGCGGCTGGTCAACTTTTTTGCCGTTGGAAAATTCGCTAAACACACCGCTTAAAGTTTTTTCCAAAACCTTAAAGACATCTTCTTGTGTGGCAAAACTCATTTCCATATCAAGCTGATAAAATTCACCCGGAGATCTGTCAGCGCGTGGATCTTCATCTCTGAAACAAGGTGCAATTTGGAAATATTTATCAAAGCCGGAAACCATTAAAAGCTGCTTAAATTGTTGAGGAGCCTGAGGAAGGGCATAAAACTTTCCGGGGTTAATGCGCGACGGCACCAAAAAGTCACGAGCACCTTCAGGTGATGAAGCTGTTAAAATCGGCGTTTGGTATTCAACAAATCCCTGCTCGGTCATAAGTCTTCTCATTGAGGCAATAACCTTTGAGCGAAGCAACATATTTTGATGAAGTTTCTCTCTGCGTAAATCTAAAAAACGATATTTAAGACGAATATCTTCCGGAGAATCATCAACAAATGAAACCTGAATCGGCAATTGATCGGCTTGGCTGTGAACCACAAGTTTTTGAACTTTTATTTCAATATCACCGGTCGGCATATTCTTATTAATGCTTTCACGCATAACAACTTCACCTTCAACACCGATAACGCTCTCAGGGCGAAGATTTTGAATTTTTTCAAACAAATCAGAGGCAGAATCAAACACGCACTGAGTGATACCGTAATGATCTCGAAGATCGACAAAGCAAAGATTGCCTAAATTGCGTTTGCGATGAAGCCAGCCGGCAAGCAAAACCTTTTTGCCGACATCCGAACTGCGGAGCTCGCCGCAGGTATGTGTGCGATATTCGTTCATTTTTTCCTCTTTGTTTATTTTTAATTGTTTTATATTATTAAAGCCGTCGGTCTTTAAATGCAAGAAGAAAATGACATGGTGTGCCTATCTTAAAAAAATCTTTGCGATAAGTTTTAAAAACTTTAACAAAATATTCATATAAAAAAAATAAAATTTGACTTATAATATCTTGAGAAAACCCTTGACGATTTGTCTTTTTGGGGATATTCTTGATTAAAAAGAATTTTTTTAGGATGCTTTGCAATGCGTAAAATACAGGCGTTTTTGTTTTTAATTTCTTTGAGTATAATCGGTTCTGCTGAGGCAAAAGTATGCTTCCTTCCGGGGGTGTTCGGAGGTGATACAAGCTGTTTGTCTGACGCGCAGTATGCTAACTGCGAAGGCTTTGATCAGACTACACCGTGTCCGGAAGGTCAGGAACAGGTCAGCTGCGTAAAGGGCGGAAAGACATATTACAGGTGTTATTGCCGTGCAGATACCTACAAATTAGAGGAACACCCTGAATATTTATGTACGGAAGGCAATACGACGGAATGCGGCTGCGCAGCGAAGCACTTAAAATGTTCTCCGGAATATAAATACGAAGGCGACGGTCTTGGGCATTGTAAAGATTATAAAAATACGGTCGGTGTTAATGCCTGTGTTTTGCCGAACGGTAAAACTTTTTACAAAGACTGTATTTGTAGTGATGAATATCAATATTTCTGCCATGAAACAGGATTAAGAGAACCGCTCGATGAAAGATATATGTGCGAAGACCCGAGCGGTGTTAAATCATATAAAGGATGCGAATGCGACGTTGCAAACGGTTGGAGCTCAAACGGGTGCCGTGACAGGTTAGATGGCTGTACGGAGCCGATGACGTATATTGATACGGTAGATGTCAACGGTAACAATATCAGATGTTCGCAATGCGAAGAATATGTTTGTGCAACAATTGATGAATTTAACGTTTTGGCATATTTCTGCGCAAAATCAACGGAAGTCAATTTTGACTGCGAAGATTTGGGTTATGTATATGCTCCGTCCGGAACCTGCCCTGCCGACAGCGGTAATCCGGGAGAGGTTGGCGTAAGGTGTCCGTTTAACAGGGATTATATGAACTGTGAAAGGCCTGAAAACTGTTATCCGAACTTGTTTACTTGCGAAGAAGCAAACCCCGGCGCCGTTTGTGAACTGATTGAAGGAAGCGAAGCAGGCTGTTATGGCGTTGTCAGATGCGACGAAGTGAACGGTTATCGCCAAAATGGTACGAGATGTGAAGCAATACCTTGTGCGGCAGGATATCGTGCAGGGTTAACAACGTGTACAAAAGAGGGTGAAACTTATGAGCGCGGCGGTATGAGCGGCGGCGAAGTTTGCGGAAAATGCGTTTGTTCGCCGAATGTGAATTGCGTTTATACAGCTCAGCCGAACGATCATTCGACCATCACGATTAACAATAATTTATATCAGCCGATTTATGCCGGTACGGGTGAGTTGGCAAACCAGTGCTGTAACGGCTATTATTCAGCTTGCATCGGAAGATGTTCGGGACGAGATTTGAATACGGATCCGGATCCGAATATGGAAGCATATGATGTTTGCGAAGCCTGCGGTGAAAAATATTATGTTATCAGAACGTGCAAAAAAGGCTATGAAGTAAGAGAAAATCGTTGTGAGACAAGTGCGTGCAATGTTGAAGAAGGCTATTCAACAGATATTTCGGGAACTTTGGACTGTATGACATCTGAAAATATGTTCCAAGGAGCGTATGGCTGGACGGTTGAAACGCAGACAGACGTGAATGGAAATACGGTTCAAAGCGGCGAAGCAAGCTGCAACAGATGTGTTTGCGGAGAGCCTGAAACACCGGGCGAGGGAGATCTTTGTCGTTGGAATTCGACAAATAAAGGCGCAAATGGTGTGCTAAAAGCAGAAGACTTATGCTGCAACGGCTATTATAAAGACTGTTTCTCTGAAGCTCCGGAAGGTTCTACGCCAGAAGCATGCGACGACGAAAAAGCAACGGTTAAAGATGAATATGAAGCTTGCGACTTTCAAAAAGTTTGTTTCATCAGAGAATGTCAGGAAGGTTATCGCGTACAAAACAACAGATGTGTAACGGCCGATTGTCGTGCGCCTTATACAACGTCAAATCAGGCAGTTTCAGACTGCGGAACGGAAGTCGGTTGGAATTTGGAATATGATGAATACGAAAACGGAAACAGAGCAAGAAGCGGAAGCTTTTATTGCACACAGTGTGTGTGTGAGGTCCCTCAAAACCCGAGCGAGACAGATGCGTGCAGATGGAATAAAAACAATAAAGGCAGCGCCGATTTGTCAGATGTTTGTTGTAACGGCTATTATGCAACGTGTGCAACAAAATGTGTCGGTTTAGCAAAAGATGCTTTGACAGAACCTGCCGGCAAGTTTGATATTGCGGTCAGCGATGCTCTGGAATGTACGGGATGCGGAGAGACATTATATAGAGCAAAAGCTTGTAAGACGGAAAACGGATATGATCGTGTGGGAGACAAATGTGTTCATACGGGTTGTGCTGAAGGCTATGATGTAAACTTAACCCCGTCAGGATGCGCGAGCGGATTTGAATATGTGACGGATCCGGACAGAACTGATGAAGGCCGAGCCTGCGGTAAGTGCGAGCCGAAGGGTTGTGAAGAGGGATATGCTCTTGACGGAGACTTAGATTCATGCACCAATAGCGTGGCAAATTCGATTGTATATTGGGCACTTGGCTCTGAACAAGGAACACCTTCGGGCGAAAACGCATGTTATAAGTGCAAGGCGGTAACTTGTGAGGAAATGGGCGGTCAAGTTAATCTCGATCCTGAAACACAATATCCGTCTGCAGTTACAAAATATTACAACACATCAACCAACACACTAGAAGATTGTTATCTTGGTGTTGTTGATAAAACGCCGGATGAGCTGTGTGAACAAAGATATGGGGCTGAATACAAGGCATACACACCTGACGCAAGATGTGTCACAAGCGTTTTAACGCTAACAAATGATGGTGAGTGCTACTATTGCGCAAGCTGTGCTTCAAAAACAAACGAGGCTTATTATCCGACAAAGACCTTATGCGAACAAAACGGCTATTATAAGTGTGATGTTGACCCCTTAACGGGCTGCTATGTGATCACAAGCTGCGGTAGTTCGTATTATGAAAACAACTGTTCAAAGAAAACGCCTCACGGCAATGACGGTTGGGGATGGACAGAAGTCACACCTTTGGCATCAATCACACCGGCATATGTATTGCCAAAATGCGGAACATGTACGCCGCTTGCTTGCGAAGAAGATTTTGCAACGAACGTGACTTGTAACGAAGGTGAATACAGAAGCTGTTCTGACAGACGTTATGCAGGTGAAGAGGATTGTTGTCGCTGTCCATGCGATGTGACACATAGAACAAGCGTGGAAGAATGCGGAGACACGGGATCAGCCGGTTGGTATTTCGAACCGTCTGACACAAACAGATGTAAACTTTGTGTGGCAAAAACATGTCAATATATTAATAATGCATATCAAGGTGTGCCATGCTCATCAGGTTATGATCAGACAAACCACACGGTAACACTCGGAGACAACACGAACGCAACATGCTATGAGTGCGTTGAAAAAACAGGCTGCCCGATTGGTGAAGCCGTCAGTGCGGCAGAGTGCGGCAACGGCATTGCCGGCGCTTCAGGTTGGACAATCGGAACGGCACCGACAGGAAACAAAGTCGGAGAGGCAGACTGCTATGAGTGTTTTGCCAAAACTTGTGCTCCCGGAGATGCAACGGTCGTTGCAAACTGCGGTAATGGCACAGGCGGGGCAAACGGTTGGCATTTAGGAACGGCAGTTTCATCATATAATGGTGATACGCCTTGCTATAACTGTTTAGCAAATTCAAGTTGTCCAGAGGGACAAATCTTAAACGGTGGTGATTGCGGCGCAGGTTATGAACAAGGTTTGCCGACAAGCAATTTCGTCGGAGACCAACAATGCTATGCTTGTAAGGTTAAAGACTGCACAACCGGCGCAACAACAGAAGCAAACTGCGGCAACGGTTCAGGCGGTGCAAACGGTTGGAAGTTAGGAAATCCGACGGGCGAGATGTCAGGCACACAACAATGTAAACAATGTGTGGCAAAACAATGTTCGGATCATAATGCTTCTTATTATCCGGTCGGCGGATGTCCGGCAGGTTATAAGACGAGCATAACGCACAGCAATCTTTATTTGGGTGATACGCTTTCGAACTGTGTTGAATGCCAGGAATCGGGTTGTAATGAAGGCTATGCAACGGATAACAACGGTTGCGGAACGGGTCGCATTATTGATATGGCACAACCCGGAAACCAAACAGGTGGACAAATTTGCTACAAATGTATTTGCGATATAGCAAACGGTTATTATGACGGATGTCCGAACGGTGCGGAATGTCAAACACAAAAAGTTAACGGATGTTCGGTACCGACAGGTTGTCATGAGGGATACATCACATCACTTTCTTCGGAATTGGCATACTTTAACCACACAACGGCTTATAGATTTAACGTCGGCTCAACGCAGGTTGACTGCCACAGCATTACGGGATGCAATACGTCAGTTGCCGTTCCGCTGGCAGATGTTAACCAAACGATGTTTGATACAACGTGTCACACAATAGAATCAACGACTTGTTGTGAGATTAACGGTTGTCAGTCAGGTTACACAGATTCAACTTGTTTGGGTGAAACAACAGCGACCGAAACAGATACGTTGCTCGGCACAACGTGCCGCAAGTGCGAAGGCTGTGTTGACATCTTCGGTGAGGGTGCAAGAACATCTAAAGAAGACGATGAAAACTGCCAAGAACAAGACTACGGAACGTTCACGTGTTATTATAACTGCGGTCAGATTTCTTGTGCGACACAAGGTTATTATGAGCTCTCAGATACAAAGTGCGACAGAAGCTTAAAGAATGTAACAACAGCACTAGGCACGACTTGTAAAACAGGTGATAACTGTTATGCGGACGCAACGCATGGTTATTATTACCAAGCTACCCAAATGCAGAACTATTTCACATATGGTGAAGCTAACAAATGCGGCAAGGTAACAAATGATACATTGAATTGTTATGAAAATACGGGATGTAACAGAGATGCAAATTCTACATGTTGGTCAAGTAATTCATCTGCCGATACGACATGTAAGCAAGAAATTGCAACAAAATACAGCATTCCGGTCAGCGCTTTAACATTTGAAAAGAAAACGCAAGGCGGAACATCTTGTAACGTTTTGAAAGGGTGTGCACAAACAAACTATGACTCAAATGCTTATACCTGTTCATCAAAAACAGTTAACGGACAAACATGTTATTATAACTGTGAGCCGAAAGCTTGTCCGAGCGGATACGGCATCAATGATGCGGCTTGCGGAACAGGATATGTCGCAAATACAAGCAGCCCGCATCCGACAGCAAAGAACGGCGAGAACACATGCTATAGGTGCGAAAACTGTGCGATGAGACACCCGGGCGGCACAACGTCAGAAACAGAGCCGTCGCCGGCATCGGATTACAGCTACGAACACGAAACATTAAACGGCAAAGAATGTTATTATGACATTGTCAAACTTTCTTGCAGCACAATCGGTGCGTTTGATGAATGCCCGACAGGATTTAGCTGCGCACCATATAATGAAGATTGTGTCAGCGTCACGGGTTGCGATACGACAAACGGATACAACACAACGGCTTGTAACTCAACAACGCAGGTTGAACTCTTTAATGATACAAAAGGAGGAACACACTGCTATAAATGTCGTAACAAGACTTGTCAAGAAAGATATACGGATGGCACAACAACAAAGCCGACGGCAGGATATAACTATTCTCAAACAACGATTGACGGTCAACCGTGTTATTACAACATCTCAGCTAAAACATGTGTGAACGGCACAAGCGCAACATCAACAAACGGATGTCCGTCAGATGAAATTGCGGATACAAGTTCAATTTTGAGTTATGCCGGTGAGTTACCGTGTTATGAGTGCAAGAGCTGTACGGAAATGGGCGGTGAGTTAACAGATCGCGGCGAAGGATGGAGTTGCGTCGGTCAAGCTTTCCATAACATAACATGCTTCTTCGGATGTGAGGATTTGGTTTATTGTACGGCGCCATATGCAATCAGTGATGCAGAGTGCGGAACCGGTTATAAAATCAATACCTCTAAGACAAACGGTGAACACCAGGGAACAGACATATGTTATCTCTGCGAAGACTGCGCGGCAAGACACTCCGGAAAACTGACATGGACAAGTCAGCCGAATACAAATGTTTACTACGTTGAAGGCGACGAAGATGTCAACGGCGTTCATTGTTGGTGGGGTAGAGAGAAGACCTGCGTTGAGCGCGGTTATTACAGCTCATGCCCGGCTGACAGAACATGTACAACCGTTTCGGGAACGAGCTGTCTGATAGGTAGTGCTTGTAAGCTTTCAGCAGGGTATGTCAGCGAGGCTGATGAGCAAGAATGGTTTACATATACACCGAGCACTTATAACGGAACGGCAGCTAATGATCCGCTTGAGTGCTACAAGGTTACGGGATGTGATGCAAGCGCGAACTCATTTACGAGCGTTGCAGCTCTCGCATCTCACTTCGGTATTCCTCAAAGCGCAATTACCTATACAACAAAAACGCAAGACGGTAAAACGTGTTATGTCTTGACGGGATGCGCTGCAACATCGGCGCCCGGTGCGGGTTACACATGCCAAACAAAAGTTGTCAACGGACAAACATGTTACTATGATTGCGTTGAGAGCGGATGTCCGGATGGTGCCGCTACTTCAACGGCAGGTTGCCCATCAAATGAGGTTGTAGATACAACAAGCCAAAACGGCTATGCGGGTGACAATCCTTGCTATGAATGCAAAAACTGCGGCGAGATGCACTCGGGCGGTGTAACAACAGATCCTGGAGACGGCTGGATTTGCAACAGTGAAGCTTTTCATAATGTAACGTGTTACTGGGGATGCGAGGCAGACGGATGTCCTCCGGGATCTGCAACAAGCAATAGTGGTTGTGGAACAGGACGCATTTTAGACGGCACGAATAACGGCAGCTACGCCGGAGACGAGCCTTGCCAAGACTGCGTATGTAATGAGAATGCGGGTTATTATAACACTTGTCCGACGGGGGCTGCTTGCACAAACGTTAATGGTTGTGCGAAAGCAACGGATTGCGCTTCGGGTTGGTATGACTATGACACAAGCGGGCTTGAATATTTCGCAGGCTATTATGACAGCAACAGCCAAAGCACATTTAAGACTAGCGCCACGACAACAAAAACTTGTGTTAACCCGGGACAATGCTATAGCGCTCTTGCAACCGGAACAGCGCCAAACTCAACGACAAAAACTTACTTTAATTATAGTTCAAAGGCATTTAATGGTGTTACCTGTTACTATCCGACAAGTTGTAAGAAGAGTGGTTACGAAAATCTTCAAGATCAGACTTGTGTTCAAAGATATGGCAACTATTATTACGAGTCTGATTCAAGAACATGGGTTAATATGACATGTACAAAATGCGAACAAACACCATGTGAAGAGATTGGTGAGGACTATTATGAAACAGGTGATTGTCCGGATGCATTTTTGTGCTCAACTGTGAGCGGTGCAAACTGGTGTGTCACGCCATACGCGTGTAACGGAGATGAAGATTTCTATTCGACGCCATGTGATCCATCGACACAAGTTCAACAAGGACATCAAAGAACCGCAGATTATAGTGTAGATTGTTATATGTGTCGAGATAAGGGTTGTTCTGAGATTCACCCCGGAGGAACAACAACTCGTCCCGGAACATATTGTACGTATGACGGACCTGAAACCATCAACGGACAGCCTTGTTATTGGAACGTTGAACCGACAGAGTGCGATGAAAACTTATATCCGTATAACAGAGATAATCTTCCGGCAAATTCTGACCCGACAGGAACACCTTGTATTGTCGGTAACAACTATTGCGAGGAAGAAGACAGAAGATGGCCGGGCTTTACATGTAAGACAGGGTATTACTACAAAGAAGAAGACGGCGATTGTGTCGAAAAAGACTGCGAATACTTCAATTTGTACAGTACGTGTGGCGCAGAACACCAATGCGAGACATGCCCGACAACGACAAGAAGCACCGGATTAAGAACCATCACATGTTATACAGGCCAAGTTTCGCAGGACAACTGCAAAACAACCTGTGAAGAATATACAACACAAAGTGGTGATCCTTTCTATTCTTCAAGCCAAGCAGGCATGAATTGTACTCGTCAGACTGTAACAAATGATTTGAGCGTTGATATGACTTGTTGGGAATGCTCGGTAGAGCCATGTACACCAAGTTGTCCTAGCAATATGATGGACGGTGACAGCTATCATCAAGATTATGCTTGCCAAACGTCTGTTGAACATACGGTCTCTGACGGTTGTGGCGGAACAATTACATGCTACACGATTAGCGACGAAAATTGCCGCAAGAGTTGTTCCGACTATGGATATGAAGAATCTATTGCAGATGGCTATGTTTGCCAAAGCATTGGTGTCACAACAGATTTAGGTTACGAGATTGATTGTTACAGGAATTGTTCACCTGCCGGTGGCGGTAATGAAGAGGACTGCGAGTCTTGTTATACAACATGTGAGAACGACGAAGGAAGGTATTGCTATTTCGGTGATACCGCAATAGGTAACGAAGATCTTTGCTATGATTTGGCCCTGTGTATTCAAAGGTGCAATAATGATTACCACTGTAGTTATAATTATTGCGATCCTTGCCACTGGGGTTGTGAAATGGACTATGCTCACCATTGTAGCCAAGGAGGCATAGAGGCTTGCGAAGAGATGGCGCGTTGCATTTCTGAATGCAACAGCTTAGGCTGCAATTTTGATCTTTATCCGCACGGACACGGTTGGTAAAAAAAATAAGCAAATAATAAAATCCCTCGGTGGTTTAATCCGAGGGATTTTTTTATGATTATGATACTTAGAATATAAAAAGAACAGGTTTCCGTTGAAGGAAACCTGCGAATGTGAGCACTAGTCTTTCCACCAGGCGGGGTGGACGGCGACGATCGGACCATCGGTTGCCAAGTCGACCAAGAGGCGGTTCCAGTTGTAAGGAATGCCGGTTGCATCCTCAGGAGAGCGCTTGGAGAACGAGAGCTGAGGCATGACCCATGCTTTTTTATGATTGAGGTCATACCAGTAAAACACAGGTCCGGAGAATGTATCGCCGTAGGAAACACCTCTCTGAATTCGGCAATAGCCGGGAACAGGGTTGCCGTTCCTGTCGTAGTAAAATCCGTTGATGTCGGAAGGCAACTCGGAAGAAGGGAAGAAAAAGCTTCTTTGCTTTCTGTCAAGCTCAATAAGCCCGTATCCCCTGTCGGTAGGGACAAACAAGCCCGAATAGAAAGAAAGGCCGCCCGCGGGCATAACAATCTTGTATGCGCCGCCGGGAGTTCCCCACGAATCAGGAATGGAAACCTCCTGCATCGTCATGAGAGGCACCTGCAACACCTTAGAAGGCTGTGCCATGGCAGAAATGCCGGTCACCAATAAGATGGCGACGAGAAAAATAATTTTTTTCATATCTGTATGGTTTAATGGTTAATGATTTACAAATTACTGTTCATAAATATATGTATGCAACTTATTATGTTAATACCTAAAGGTAAAAAGAATGTTATCAAATCTTTATGAAAAAGAATGATTTTATAAAATTTTGCTTAAATACAAAAAAGAAAGAGTTTTATTTAATTTGGTTTAAGGTTTGTTGAGAATGATAAGGGTTCTTTTTTAATGACTTGATGTAGTTCAAAACGCGTTTGTCCGCCCATTTGGCAGTGCCGCGAATGCGTCCGATCTCTTGGGCGTTTTCATCAATTAAAACCGTGTGAGGTGTGCTGAAAATGCCAAAGTCACCGGCAAGCTTGCCTTTCTTGTCGGTATAAAATTCAATATCCGGCGCCTTGAGCTTTTTCAAAAAAAGGCGCTGTTCGACGGCAGATTTCCATTCGGATTTCGGCGAAATCAGAATCAGGCGGATTCCCTGAGGCAAAGCGTTTTTATAAAAAGTGTTTAAATCAGCAAGTTCTTTTAAGCACGGACCGCACGTCTTCGACCAAAACACCGCAACCACAAATTCTCCCTTAAAATCTGATAGGCTGTAACCTTTTCCGTTTTCGTGGATAATCAAACGTTTCGGGACATCACGCGATTCGGCAAAAATGTTAACGGCATCTGTTTTTGCCGTAACATCAAATGAAAAAATCAATCCGAATACGAAAAAAAGAATTTGAAAGAAGTGTTTCATTGCCTGTGAAAATCCGTTAAATTATGCTATACTTTTAAGACCTCTTTTGAATATAATCAGTATAAACAAGCTTACAATGAAAAGGTTAAAAATTATGAAACAAGCTTTAATGTTTTTGAAGATTTTGATTTTGGTTTGTGCCGTTTTAAATGTTTGTGCCTGCGGCAAAATTTCAGACCCGAAACCGATTGAAAAAAGTGGATATCCGCATTCATACCCGAGAATTTAAGGAAAAATAAGATGGCAGAAGAAGAAAAATTAAGCGATGATATGATTCCGTATGTGGAATTTGCCGACAATGCCAATGAGCGCACGCCGTGTGTTTTGGTTTTAGACTGTTCGGGGTCTATGAGAGGCGAGCCGATTAAGCAATTAAATGCCGGCTTGAAAGCCTTGGAAAAAGAGTTGAAAGATGATATCGATGCATCATCGCGTGTGCAGATTTTGATTATTAAGGCCTGCGGAAAAGATGACGAGGCTGTTGTGGCTTCAGATTGGGTTGATGCAATGAATTTTACGGCGCCTGTTGTTGAAGCAGGCGGTTTAACTCCGCTTGGCAAGGCTGTCGATTTAGCCTTAAAAAAGATTGAAGATCAAAAGGATTTATATGATTCATGCGGGGTTAGCTCAAAAAGGCCATGGATCTTTTTGGTCAGCGACGGCGAACCGACGGATTATGGCTGGGAGCAAGCCGCTCAAAGATGTATTGAAGCTCAGAAAAACAAAAAGGTTATTGTGCACGCCATCGGAACACAGGGCGCAAATATGGAAAAACTCGCCAAATTTTCAATCATGGAGCCGAAACGTTTGGTTGGCTTAAAATTTACGGAATTTTTCTTATGGCTCAGCCGAAGTGTTTCTTGTGTTTCAAAGGCTGCACCGCATGCTGACGATTTGTTAAAGGATATTGAAGCTTGGAATGAAGAATAAAAAACAATATCGTGTTGTTGCGGTGAGCACCGTCGGACCGTATCACAAAGCAAAATCTTTGAAGTGTCAGGATTTTTTTGCTTTTAAGGAAAACGGGACAAAGGTTGTGGCTGTTGTTTCGGACGGCGCAGGCTCGGCAAAGTATGGTGCCATAGGTGCGAAATGCGTTTGTAATACTTTATGCAGAGTTTTGAGCAAAACCGGCACAAAAGATGTGCGTCAAAATATTATTGATGCCATAGAAATGGCACGCGACGAGTTGATGATTCATCGCTTGAACAAAAGCAAAAATGAAGACGGATTGATCGATTTTGCGGCAACGGTTGTCGGAACGGTTTATCAAAACGGAAAAGGGATTTTCTTTCATATCGGTGATGGCGCAGGG
>OMQZ01000061.1 GCA_900313355.1 uncultured Rhodospirillaceae bacterium | reverse complement strand
TTATTGAGCTCAGGGGCGAAGTTTATATGTCAAAGGCTGATTTTTTTGCCTTAAATAAAAAAAATGAAATCCAAAACAAAAAAACATTTGCCAATCCGCGAAATGCTGCCGCCGGTTCACTTCGCCAGTTAGATCCGAACATCACCAAAGAACGAAAACTGAGCTTGCTTGTTTACACTTGGGGTGAGGTTTCAAACGTTTTTTGGAAAACTCAATCCGAATTTTTATCAAAAGTTCAGGCATGGGGTTTTCCCGTCAATCCTTATAACAGGCTTTGCAAAAACGAAGATGAAATTATACAAAGTTTTGAGCATTTGCAACAAACCAGAGCTGATTTGCCTTATGACATCGACGGCATTGTTTATAAGGTTAATTTGCTAGAGCTTCAAAATCGCTTAGGCTTTTTAACACGCACACCGCGCTGGGCAATTGCCCACAAATTTGAGGCCGAAAAAGCCATCACAAAGCTGTTAAACATTCGCGTTCAGGTCGGACGAACGGGAGCCTTAACACCGGTTGCAGATTTAGAGCCGATTAACGTCGGCGGTGTCATGGTTTCGCATGCAACGCTTCACAACGAAGATGAAATCAAGCGCAAAGACATTCGCATCAACGATTATGTTGTTATCCAGCGCGCCGGTGATGTTATTCCTCAGATTTTAGGTGTTGTCAAAGAAAAACGCTTGCCTGATTCAAAGGAATTTGTTTTCCCGACTGTTTGTCCCGAATGCGGTGCCCATGCCATCAGGGAAGAAGATGAGGCCGTTCGCCGCTGCACGGGCGGGCTAAGCTGCCCTGCCCAAGCCATCGAGCGCTTGAAACATTTTGTTTCGCGTGAGGCTTTTAATATTGAAGGGTTGGGCTCTAAAATCATAGAAGACTTTTTCAAAGAGGGGATTTTAAAACGTCCTGATGATATTTTTTCGCTTGAAGAGCGAAACGGCGGCGATGATTTGTTCTCGTCCCAAGGCGGCTTACATTTAGAGCAACGCGAAGGCTGGGGATTAAAGTCCGTTCAAAATCTTTTCAAATCAGTCCGCGAAAAACGCCATATTTCCCTGCCGCGCTTTATTTATGCTTTAGGCATTCGCCAAGTCGGTGCGGCCACGGCGCTTTTGATTGCGAAAAACTATGCCGATTTTGATTTGTTCGCAAACGCCATGACGGCGCAGGACACCTCAAAACTTTTGACCATTGACGGAATCGGCGCAGCTATGGCGCAAGACATTGTCGAATTTTTCAAAGAGCCGCATAATCTTGAGGTTATTTCAAATTTAAGGCGCTATGTTCAAATCGAGCCTTTTGTTGACACCACCGATTACAGCTCTAAAATTGCAGGCAAAACGGTTGTCTTTACCGGAACACTTGAGACTTTAACACGTGCCGAGGCTAAAGCCAAAGCCGCCGCAAACGGCGCAAAAGTTGCAGGTTCCGTTTCTTCGCAAACAGACTATGTGATTGTCGGAGCGGATGCCGGCTCTAAGGCAAAAAAAGCCCAAGAGCTTAATATCAAAACTCTTACCGAATCCGAATTTTTAGAACTGATTAAATAGCTTATTACCGTTCTCTTGCCTTGTTTTGCACAACATCGACAATTCTTTGTTCGGATTTTAATTGTCCTTTTTTAAAATCATCTATTTTTTGCCAAGCAATTTCCAGTATTTCCTGTATTTTTTTGATCTTCATACCTAAATTCTTCAAGGGTTTTTGTGACCTTGTCGGATTTATAATGTGTTTACGCCCATTTTTCTGTTCTATTCTAGCTTCTGTTTGTATCTCTGTTTCAATGTGTTTTTGAGCGAGATCCCTAATATGGTGAGTTATAGACTCCCTTCCCTGTTTGTCGTAGAACACGCAGTATATTAGTTCTCCTGATAAAGAATATCTTGCTTTTAACTTTCTTCCATCAGGATATGTTACTGATAAAACATATTTACAGTCTTTTTCATATCTGCTTGGTCCTTCGTCAGCCGCCTCATGATGCCCATCTTTATATAAGTATTCACCTTTAAGTTTTGTTCCGTCGGCAAGCTCACCTTCAACCAATTTACCTTCAGCGTTCCATTCAAGTATTGTTGCTTTTTCCTTTCTCTGTGCGCGAACAGCATATTTTTTTATTTCACTGCTATTCAAGTCAAGCATTGATTTTCCTTCAGGAATATATTCAAACCTCTTTATGGGCTTTTCCTGATAAGCATCCCAATGTGTTTCATGGCCATCTGCTGTCATTTCTTCTTGTAGTATTCCTTTGTATGTATACTGGCGTTTATGCTTATTTGGAACATATTCATATTCTAGGATTCCATCAGAATAATATTTACGAGCCGTCCCATCCTTTAATTTTTCCGCTTTTACGGCTTTTGCTTTTTGCGAATCTAATGGCGCATAATACCAAAATTCTTCGCCCTCACTTGTTTTCTCATAAGACAAATAATCTGCATCAACCCTTTTATCATATTCATAAATTTTTACAGAACCATCGGAACATTCTTCAAAATAGTCTCCGTCATCATTTATTCCGCTATCAATTATTGTAACTTCTTTATCAGCCATTTCTGTTCTCCGGTAAAATCATGAGATTAGTATAGCATAATGGTGATAATTTGTCAATTTTTTTAAACAACGATAAGGCCAAAAAAGCCCGAAAACTCGGCATTCAAACCTTAACCGAATCCGAATTTTTAGAGTTGATTGAATAGCTTTTTTTTAATCTCGAATCGTAAAGAAAAAAGGAACCTTAAATTTTTACGATTCCTTTAAGATTATTGTACTAAAATTTTCCTTAAGAATCAATTAAAATGAAAT
>OMQZ01000063.1 GCA_900313355.1 uncultured Rhodospirillaceae bacterium | reverse complement strand
CCGCCAACTTTGTGTGATATGTTTGTTTGCCGATTTGAATTTCGATATCATAATAGCCGATTTCAAGCGCTGTTTTGATATCAAGAATATATTTTTGATAAACCGTGTTGCCGATTTTCTTTTCGTCTTCTAATTTCTTTTCAAAATCGATGTTTTTTGTTTTGTTCGAGCCTGAAACATAGCGCATTTTAATCTGCTCTTCGGCATCTTTTTGTTTCAAATATACATCCATTTTCAAACAATTTTGGCGACAAATGTATATTGTTTTGAGCATTTCTTTATAGGGTCTTTCTTCGAGCTTTTGAAGAGATTCTTCAATCTTTTCTTCAGAAGACGCATCCATCCCGAGTTCAGCACAAAAAGACTGCAACAGGCTGTCTTCAACCTGATGGTCTTGTAATCCTTGTGCCGAATATGAAGTCGCAATGCCTAATTTTTCACAAAGCTCGTAGAGTTTTTTTGCCATGTTTATCTCCCTATTTTTATTGCTATAATACATTCTGCAGGAACAATTATCGAATCCGTATTTTCTATTTTATCCGCTTTTATCGACAGACTGGTGTCAAACAAAAGTTCCCATTGTTTTGTTTTTTTGAGAACCGGTAATTTCCACTCGATTTTTTTAGATGATGCATTAAAGATCATATATAAAAAATCTTTTCCGTCAAAGGCCAAAAAAGAAAGCAACTTTCTTGACGGATTTTGCCAATCAGAGGTTGTGAACTCAACCCCTTTTTCGTTATACCAACTCAAATCTTTATAATTTGTACCCTCAACTTTTTGACCATCAAAGAAATGTCTTCTTTTAAATATGGGCATTTCATGACGCAACTCAATTAAGTTTTTTACAAAATTTGCAAACTTATAGTCTTCCGGTTTAACGGCATCCCAAGCCAAATAACTGATGATGTTGTCTTGAGCATATGGGTTATTGTTTCCGAACTGCGTTCTTAAAAATTCATCACCTGCCGAAATCATCGGTGTTCCGAACGAAAACAACAATGTTGACATTAGATTGCGTGCGCGTTTGAGGCGTTTGTTTAGGATAGATTTTGAAAGCGTTATGCCTTCAACACCCGAATTTGAACTCCAGTTGTCATTGCTTCCGTCTTTATTGTTTTCACCGTTCGATTCATTGTGTTTTTGATTATAGCTTACCAAATCATTTAAACAAAAACCATCGTGTGCCGTTATAAAATTGATGCTGCTCCATATGTTTCGATTATGATGTCCGAAGATGTCGCTGGAGCCGGCAAGACGGCTTGCAAACTCTCCCGTCTGGCTCTCATCGCCGCGCCAAAAACGACGCGTTACATCTCTAAACCGATCGTTCCATTCCGCAACTCCCGTCGGAAATGAACCTATTTGATATCCGTTGTTGCCAATATCCCATGGCTCCATAATCAATTTAACCGTGCGCAAAATTTCATCTTGCTGAAGGGTTTTTAAAAATGTGCCGTTATGTTTGAACTCTGTTTCTTCTCGAGAAAGTGTTGAAGCTAAATCAAATCTGAAACCATCAACGTGCATCTCTTGAACAAAATACCGAAGCGAATCCATCACAAGCATTAAAACATTTTCGTTTTGCAAATTAAAACTTGCACCACAGCCTGTGCTGTCATAATAAAAACGTTTGTTGGTTTTATCGAGGGTATAATAACTTTCATTGTCAATACCGCGATAACATAAAGTCGGCCCTAAGTGGTTTCCTTCAATCGTGTGGTTATAGACAACATCTAAGATAACTTCTTGTCCGTTTTGGTGCAAACGTTTTACCATCTGTTTGAAACTGTTTATGTCATTGTTTGTCAGATAACTGTTTTCAAGAGCAAAAAATGATAACGTTTCATAGCCCCAATAATTAACTCTCTTTCTTTTCTTTTGATGACCAAAAAATGCTTGTATGGGCAAAAGTTCAATTGATGTTATTCCAAGCCATTTAAAATAGGCCATTATTTCATCAGAACTTAAACCTGCAAATTTTCCTCTTTGTTGGTCTTTTATATCGGGAAAAAGTTTTGTATAACCTTTTGTGTGTAATTCATATATGATTGTGTCTTCAAATGAAATATTCGGACGTATATCACCTTGCCAATCAAAGTTATCTTCCGTAACCACAGATTTCGGAACATATGGTGCACTGTCAAGTTCGCTGAATGACAAATCTTGATCCGGGCTGTCAATATCATATCCGAAAATCGCCTTGTTCCAAACAATCTCTCCGACCAATTTTTTGGCATATGGGTCTATCAAAAGTTTGTTGGGATTAAAACGTTTTCCCTCGCTCGGATTGTATTCTCCGTAGACACGATATCCGTATATTTGACCGGGCTTAATACCTTCAAGATAAATATGCCATATGTTGCAATCATTTTCTTTGATCTCAATTCTTGAGGTTTCGTTTAACCCTTTTTCATCAAACAGACATAGTTCAACTTTTTGTGCGCCGGACGAAAATAACGCAAAGTTTGTTCCCTTTCCGTCGAAGGTTGCTCCTAAAGGATATATATGTCTGTTTTCTGTCATCTTACCACCTTATCGGTTTAATCACAATTGTTGAGAGCGGCGGCAACACAACTTCAATTGAATATGGTTTCATATTGCACCCTTGAGATGATGCTTGAAGTTGTCCTTCGTTTCGCACACCGCTACCCCAATATGATGGATCATCACTGTTAAAAATTTCTTGATATTTACATGCTTCTGTCACACCTATTCTATAATTGTGTCTGACAACCGGTGTGAAATTGCATATAACAATCAAATAATCGTCAGGATTATGCCCTTTTCTGATATATGAAATAACACTGTCGTCTGCATTCGAATGTTCAATCCACTCAAAGCCTTTGTAGTCAAAATCTTCTTCATAAAGCGGCGCATTTCCCTGATACATTAAATTCAAATCACGAACGCAGTTTTGCATTCCTTTATACATCGGATATTCGAGCAAATGCCACCTTAAACTTTCTTCGGAATTCCACTCCCAATCTTGCGCAAATTCGTTGCCCATGAATAAAAGTTTTTTGCCCGGATGTGTCCACATAAAGCCATAATAAGCTCTCAGATTTGCAAATTTTTGCCATTCATCCCCCGGCATTTTTGAAAGCATTGAACCTTTTCCGTGAACAACTTCATCATGTGAAATCGGCAAGATAAAATTCTCGTTAAATGCGTATAACAAACCGAATGTTAACATACCATGATGATATTTTCTGTGAACCGGTTCATGGCTCATATAACGAAGTGTGTCGTTCATCCAACCCATGTTCCATTTATATCCGAATCCAAGTCCGCCCATCGAAGTCGGTCGTGACACCATTGGCCATGCCGTTGACTCTTCTGCGCATGTCATAACACCTGTGTTTTCACCATAAACAAGCTCATTCATCTTTCTGATAAATGATATTGCTTCCAAGTTTTCATTTCCGCCATATTGGTTCGGAATCCACTCTCCCGGTTTTCTTGAATAGTCTAAATAGAGCATTGAAGCCACAGCATCAACACGCAAGCCGTCAATATGATATTCTTTTAACCAATATAAAGCGCTTGCACATAAAATGTTGCTGACTTCCGTTCTGCCGTAATTATAAATTTTTGTACCCCAATCTTTATGTTCTCCTTTGCGCGGATCTGAATGCTCATACAAACACGTTCCATCAAATTCAATCAACCCATGAGCATCTTTTGGAAAGTGTGCGGGAACCCAATCCATAATCACGGCAATTCCTGCCTGATGGAACCTGTCAATCATATAACGAAAATCATCCGGTGTACCGAATCTGGAAGTCGGGGCAAAAAGACCGGTTACCTGATAACCCCAAGATGCATCCAACGGATGTTCGCACAGCGGCAAAAATTCAACATGTGTAAATCCCATGTTATGGACATACGGGACTAAATAATCAGCAAACTCGCGATATGTTAAATAGCTTTCACCATTTGATCCTTTTCTGCGCCATGAGCCAAGGTGAACTTCATAAATAGAAATCGGTTTATCAAAACTGTTTGCCGTCGCACGGTAATTCATCCAACCATAATCATTCCATGTGTAGTGATTTAAATCAAAAACAATTGATGCCGTTTTCGGTCTGACTTCGGAATAAAAAGCAAACGGATCTGATTTTAATAAGATGTAATCTTCTTTCGTTTTTATCTCAAATTTATAAACATGACCTTCACCGATTTGAGGAATGAAAATATCCCAAATTCCACATGAAGGATGTTTGCGCATTACATCAATACATCCATCCCACATATTAAAATCACCAACAACAGAAACACGTTTTGCATTCGGTGCCCAAACAGCAAATCCGACACCTTTAACCCCATCCATTTCCATCACGTGTGCACCGAGTTTTTTATATATTTCGTGGTGGTTTCCTTCGGCAAAAAGATACTCATCTATATCGCCCAATGTCGGTAAAAAACGATATGTATCTTCCCTTTCATATTTTTGCCCTAAATCATTTTCAATTAAAAACTTATATTTAAAATCTTCGATGGCACCAAACTCAATTTGATAGAATCCTCTGGGGTCAATTTTTTCCATTTTGCCCAAATTTTTGCCATCATAATTTAAGATATCAACAGAATTTGTGTGGGGTAAAAATGCACGAATAAAAATATTTTTTGTTCCCTTATCACGGTGCATTCCAAGCACAGAAAATACATTGTCGTGATTGCCCTCTATTATTGCATTTACTTCGTTTTGAGACAGTAAATTATTCATGCGTTTTTCCCCTATAATTTTTAAAGTTATTTTGTTTGTTATTTCTATCTATAAATGGTTCTAAATTAAAATGCAAGAAAATAACTTTCTTTTTTCTAAATAATAAATATTGACTATCAAAAAAATCGTGTATATATTAAATTTGTTTTTAATATATTTATGGAGAACAAACATGGCTACAAAATGTAATGAAAATTACATCAGAGAAGCTGCCTATTATTTATGGCAAAACGCTGGTTGCCCAATGGGTCAAGATGAAAAATTCTGGTCTATGGCTGTTGAACAATACACTTCTTGCAATGGCTCAAAAGGTTCTTGCAAAAAGTCTACACCAGCTAAAAAAAACACAGCTACAAAAACGATGACAACTTCCAAGACGTCGTCTAAAAGAACAACTTCCAGAAAGTAATTTTTGGGAGTTTATATATTAAAAGAACGTCACCGGCTTTGGCAGTGACGTTCTCTTTTTTTAATCGAATCCTTTTTATTTTCTCTGATCAGATTTTAATTTCGACCACACATTTGAATCTCTGAAACGGTTCTGTGTTTCAGACCATCTTTCTTCACGCAACACACCGTCTAAATGATAGCCTGCATTTTTAGCCACATTTGCCGATGGTATATTCTTTGTATCGTTCATAATAACAATACGATTCAGGCCTTGTTTGAAAGCCTCGTTTTCGAGTGCCTTAACAGCTTCTACCATATAACCTTTTCCGGTAGCTTTTTTTGTGAGCCAATATCCGATTTCGGCAGATTTATGTTTTTGATTCACTTTCATTAAATCAATCATACCGATAAATTTTTTTGTTTCTTTTTCTCTGATCATATAGGCGAATCCTTCCTCATTTTCCCAATGCGCCTCGCACCAATCTTTTAAATATGAGAGTTCGTCTTCAATGCCATATGTTTTGCTCGCCCATGGAAGCCATTGCCCCAAATGATCTACAGAATCCGAAACTTCCGCATAAATTTCCTGTGCCAATTCTGTTGATATTGGATGAGGTCTTTCTAAAACAATCCGCTTTGAATCTATTTGATTTGGAAAAT